>NZ_PJDK01000042.1:0-51678 GCF_002837615.1 Klebsiella sp. X1-16S-Nf21 | reverse complement strand
CCTCCATGCCGGTCGGCACCGGCCCTTATGCCGTGGTGCGTAACAATCAGAACCAGCTCAAGATCCATGCCTTTGAAGACTATTTTGGCTACCGGGCGCTGATCGATGAGGTGAACGTCTGGGTGCTGCCGGAAATTAGTGAAGAGCCCAATGGCGGCCTGACGCTGCAGGGCAATACCGAAAGCGAAAAAGCGGTGGAGAGTCGCCTGGAAGAGGGCTGCTATTACCTGCTGTTCGACTCGCGAAGCCCGCTGGGGGCCAACGACGCGGTGCGTCGCTGGTTAAGCTATCTGTTTCAGCCCGCCAACCTGCTCTACCATGCGGGCGAACACTACCAGGGCAACTGGTTTCCCGCCTACGGCCTGCTGCCGCGCTGGCATCACGCCAGCAACCACGCCTGCGAGAAGCCGGCGGGGCTGGAGACCGTCACCCTCACCTATTACCGCGATCACGTCGAACACCGGGTGATCGGCGGGATCATGCGCGACCTGCTGGCAGCGCATCAGGTAAAGCTGGAGATCCAGGAGCTGGAGTACGATGCCTGGCATCGCGGCGAGGTGGTCAGCGATATCTGGCTCAACAGCGTTAACTTCACCTTACCGATCGAATTCTCACTCTTCGCCTATCTGTACGAAGTCCCGCTCATTCAGCGCTGCATCCCCATTGACTGGCAGGCAGACGCCTGCCGCTGGCGCGCGGGAGAGTTTAATCCGGCCACCTGGAGCCAGCGGCTGCTGGCCGGGCAACATATCGTGCCGCTGATCCACCACTGGCTGATGATTCAGGGGCAGCGCAGTATGCGCGGCGTACGGATGAACACCCTCGGCTGGTTCGACTTTAAATCCGCGTGGTTTGCGCCGCCGGAGCCGTAAGCGCTTTCCGTCATCTGACAAAATCATTACACTAAGGCCGTTCTCAACGGGGTGCTAATAAACATACGCAATATCATTCAAGTTGCATCAAGGCAGCAAGCGGGTGAATCCCCTGGAGCATAGATAACTATGTGACTGGGGTGAACGCGCGAAGCTAACGCAGATGCGGCTTGAAGGATGAAGCGTATGGGCTGAGAAAATACCCGTCGAACCTGATCCGGATAACGCCGGCGAAGGGATTTGAGGCTCACTCAAAATCCTTTGCCACCCCTTTTTTGTGAGGTGCAAAGTGTTGAAAAAATTACTCCCGCTGCTGGCGCTGGTCGCCATGCCCGCTCTGGCTAAGCCTGTCCTCACCGTCTATACCTATGACTCCTTCTCTGCCGACTGGGGCCCCGGCCCGGCGGTCAAAAAAGCCTTTGAAGCGGACTGCGGCTGCGAACTGAAGTTCGTCGCCCTGGAAGATGGCGTTTCGCTACTGAATCGCCTGCGCATGGAAGGCAAGAATAGCAAGGCCGACATCGTGCTTGGCCTGGATAACAACCTGCTGGAAGCCGCGGCGCAGAGTAAACTGTTCGCCAAAAGCCACGTTCCTGCCAGCGCGGTCAGCGTGCCGGGCGGCTGGGATAATGACACCTTTGTCCCCTACGATTACGGCTATTTCGCCTTCGTCTATGACAAAAATAAACTGGCTAACCCGCCGAAAAGCCTGAAAGAGCTGGTTGAGAGCCCGCAGAAATGGCGCGTCATCTACGAAGATCCCCGCACCAGCACCCCGGGGCTGGGCCTGCTGCTGTGGATGCAAAAGGTCTATGGCGATAAAGCGCCCGAGGCCTGGCAGAAACTGGCGGCGAAAACGGTCACCGTCACCAAGGGCTGGAGTGAAGCCTACGGTCTGTTCCTGAAAGGGGAAAGCGACCTGGTCTTAAGCTACACCACCTCGCCGGCTTACCACATTATTGAAGAGAAGAAAGACAACTATGCGGCGGCGAGCTTCGCCGAAGGCCATTATCTGCAGGTCGAAGTTGCCGCGCGTACCGCCGCCAGCAAGCAGCCGGAACTGGCGGAGAAGTTCCTCAAATTTATGGTCTCGCCTGGCTTCCAGAACGCCATCCCCACCGGGAACTGGATGTATCCGGTGACTCAGGTCGCGCTGCCGGCCGGGTTTGATACCCTGGTGAAGCCGCAGACCACCCTGGCGTTTACCCCGCAGCAGGTCGCCAGCGAGCGTCAGACCTGGATTAGCGCATGGCAACGCGCCGTCAGCCGCTAAACCTTCGCGGGCTATTGCCGGGCCTTTTTGCCGCTACCCTGCTCTGCGCCGTCGCGCTGGCGGCGTTTCTGGCGCTGTGGTTTAGCGCCCCCGGCGCGGGCTGGCAATCAGTCTTCAGCGATAGCTACCTGTGGCACGTGGTGCGCTTCTCCTTCTGGCAGGCGTCGCTGTCAGCGCTGTTCTCGGTGGGGCCGGCGATCTTTCTCGCCCGCGCCCTTTACCGGCGTCGCTTCCCGGGCCGCACACTGCTGCTGCGCCTGTGCGCGATGACCCTGATCCTGCCGGTGCTGGTGGCGGTGTTTGGCATCCTCAGCGTCTATGGCCGCCAGGGCTGGCTGGCCTCGCTGTTTCACGCGCTCGGCTGGCAGTGGGATTTCTCGCCCTACGGTCTGCAGGGCATCCTGCTGGCGCACGTCTTTTTCAATATGCCGATGGCCACCCGCCTGCTGCTGCAGGCGCTGGAGAGTATCCCTGGTGAACAGCGGCAAATTGCCGCCCAGCTTGGCATGCGCGGCTATGCCTTCTTCCGCCTCGTCGAATGGCCGTGGATGCGCCGGCACATTCCCGCCGTCGCTGCGCTGATTTTTATGCTCTGCTTCGCCAGCTTCGCCACCGTGCTGTCGCTGGGCGGCGGCCCGAAGGCCACCACGATTGAGCTGGCTATCTACCAGGCGCTGAGCTTTGACTACGATCCGGCGCGCGCGGCAATGCTGGCGCTGATCCAGATGCTTTGCTGCCTCGCGCTGGTACTGCTCAGCCAGCGTCTGAGTAAAGCAGTGGCTATCGGCGTCAGCCATGTCCGCGGCTGGCGCGACCCTGACGATCGTCTGCACAGCCGCCTGAGCGACGGACTCTTGATCGGCGCCGCCCTGCTGCTGCTGCTCCCACCGCTGCTGGCGGTCATCGTCGACGGGATCAACCGCAACATGCTGAACGTGCTGGCGCAGCCGGCGCTCTGGCAGGCATTGAGTACCTCTCTGCGCATCGCCATCGCCGCCGGGCTGTTGAGCGTAACCCTGACGATGATGCTGCTGTGGAGCAGCCGGGAGCTGCGCGCCCGCCAGCGGCCGCTGGCCGGGCAGGCGATGGAGCTGAGCGGCATGTTAATCCTTGCCATGCCGGGGATTGTGCTGGCCACTGGCTTTTTTCTGCTGCTCAGTAACAGCGTCGGACTGCCGGAGTCCGCCGACGGCATCGTCATCTTCACCAATGCCCTGATGGCGATCCCCTACGCGCTTAAAGTGCTGGAAAACCCGATGCGCGACGTGACCGCTCGCTACAGTATGCTGTGCCAGTCGTTGGGGATTGAAGGCTTCACGCGGCTGCGGGTGGTTGAGCTTCGCGCCCTCCGGCGCCCGCTGGCCCAGGCGTTAGCCTTCGCCTGCGTGCTGTCGATTGGTGACTTCGGCGTGGTGGCCCTGTTCGGCAACGAGGCGTTCCGCACCCTGCCTTTCTATTTGTACCAGCAGATAGGCGCCTACCGCAGCCAGGACGGCGCCGTCACCGCCCTGCTCCTGCTGCTGCTCTGTTTCTTATTATTTACGCTGATTGAAAAACTTCCGGGGCGTGATGCTAAAACTCAATGATGTGACCTGGCTGTACCAGCATCTGCCGATGCGTTTTACCCTCGACGTCGCGCGCGGCGAGCGCATCGCGGTGCTCGGCCCCAGCGGCGCCGGAAAGAGCACCCTGCTGAATCTGATCGCCGGTTTTCTACCGCCCGCCAGCGGCAGCCTGCGGATCAATGGCGAGGTGCATAACGCGACGCCGCCGGCGCAGCGTCCGGTCTCGATGCTGTTCCAGGAGAATAACCTGTTTAACCATCTCACGGTTCGGCAGAATATCAGCCTCGGGATCCACCCGGGCCTGAAACTGAACCGCGAGCAGCAGGCGCAGGTGGCGGCGATGGCCGGACAGATGGGAATTGATGCGCTGCTGGAACGCCTGCCGGGCGAGCTTTCCGGCGGTCAGCGGCAGCGCGCGGCGCTGGCCCGCTGTCTGGTGCGCCAGCAGCCGGTGCTGTTACTGGATGAACCCTTCTCAGCGCTTGACCCGGCGCTGCGTCAGGAGATGCTGTCCCTGGTCGCCGATGTCTGCGAGCAGCAGCAGCTCACTCTGCTGATGGTCTCCCACAGCGTGGAAGATGCCGCACGCATCGCGCCGCGCTCGATAGTGGTCGCCGAAGGGCGGATTGTCTGGGATGGCGCCACCGCCGAGCTGTTAAGCGGCAACAGCAGCGCCTCGCATCTGATGGGCATCAGCGCGCAATAACCTTGTGCAGGATCGCCAGATAGACCGGCATCAGCGGATGGCGGCAGACCAGAGTCAGCGCCGTCGCGGCGACCACCACCATCAGCGGTGACAGCCACAGTAGTCGGCCGCGCGGCAGCCAGCGGGTCAGGCGATCGCCTGAGGTTTTCGCGCTCCGCCACAGCCGCCAGCACAGCCACCCTGCCAGCCAGGCCAGCAGCGCCGCCCCCAACAGCAGCCATTTAAAGCTGGCGCTGTTTTCATCGGCCGGAATATCAATCGCCGCCCCGGCGAGAATGCCGGGCAGGAAATAGAGCGGCGGCCAGAGCAGGCAGCCGATAATATTCGGTAGCACAAACTTCGCCACCGGCAGATCGAGCATCCCGGCGACCATCGGCACCAGCGGTCGCGTCGGCCCAACAAAGCGGCCGATCAGAATGGTGATCATGCTGTGCTGATGCAACGCATGCTCGGTCTTCTCCAGCAGGGCACGGTTTTTCTTCATAAACGACCAGCGGTGCAGCGGCTTTTTAAAGCGCCAGCCGAGCCAGAATGAGATCCAGTCGCCCAGCAGACAGCCGACAATCCCCGCCAGCCACGCCTGCCAGAAGTTAACCTCACCGCTGCCGATAAGCGCCCCAAGGCCGGCCATCATCACCGTTCCGGGTAAGATAAGCCCCACCAGCGCCAGCGACTCGAGAAAGGCCACCAGCATCACGGCTAACAACGAGTAGACCGTGGATTGGGTGATAAAGTGTTCCAGCAATGCTTGCATAATGTACCCGGTTAAAAAACGAAGCCCGGATTCTCCGGAGCCATCGCGCCCTCGTCAAGCCACCAATTGTCTTAATAGTTTACTGGCTGTGATATTTAAGCGGGTCATCATTTCACTTTCTTTACTTTTTATTCACATCCTGCACGGAATTCGCTCGGGCTGGCGCCGGTGCATTTTTTAAATACGCGCGAAAAATAGAGCTGATCTTCAAAGCCAACGTTGCGCCCGACGGTGGCGATCGGCATCCGTGTCGTGCTCAGCAGCAGTTTGGCCTGGCTGATGCGCTGATCTTCCCGCCAGCCGAGCACGCTGATCCCCAACTGCTGGCGGAACAGGTGCGACAGACGCGAGGGCGACAGGCAGACGTGCTGGGCGACGCTGGCAATATCAAAATGGCTGTCCGCCAGATGGTCGCTGATGTACTGGCAGGCGTCGCGCACCCGGTTATCCAGCGGCGGATGCAGCGATTCGTTGATCGCCTCCATGCGCCGCAGCAGCAGCTGTTCCAGCAGATTTATCGCCAGCAGTTCGGAATAGCGCCCCGCCCCCTGCCCGGCATCGACGATCTGGCCGAACAGTTCGCCAAAGCGCGCCTGCCACTGTTCATCCGGACGGAAAAAGCCGGTCTGGGCGAAGATCGTCGGCCAGTTGAGCCACTCGTGCCAGTAGGCGCGTGGCCGGAAGTAGACCCACTGGTGATACCACTCGCTGGCGTCGGGATGGCGGCCGTAGTGATGGATTTCCCCTGGCGGGAACAGCAACATATCACCCGGCCGGCAGACGAACTGCTCGCCGTGGTTGTTGATAACACCCTCGCCGCGGATCGTCAGGTTGAGAATATAGCCTTTCATGCCCAGCGGGCGGTCGATAAAGAAATCCAGGTATCCCTGCGCCTCAATCGGCGTGAGGCCGGTGACCAGATGAGCGTTAAAAGAGTAGCCCGGCAGCAGCGGATCGTTTTGCGTTTCGGCCATACGCGTGGTTCTCCCCGAAGGTATTAGTGACACCAATTGTCCATATTCATCATTTTATCGCTCTCGGCCCTGTCGCGACTGCGACGGCGGTGGGAATTTCGCTAAAAAGCCGCACGGTAAGCGAAAAAGCGCCAGCAGCGTGCATTCCACCGTGATATACCGGGTAACAAAAGTGTCTATAAATACGGCAGGAAAGTCCACATCGAATATTTGCACGGCGTCACACTTTGCGAGGTGACAGCAAAATAATCCATAAGATTAGCGAATCCGGCCTGACGGATTTTGCCGGGGATATCTACTGTTGCTGCATGAATGATTTCTGCATGGAGTAACAAGATGGCAATTGCGATTGGCCTCGACTTTGGTAGTGACTCAGTCCGCGCCCTGGCGGTGGAATGTGCGTCCGGCGCAGAGCTGGCGGCAAGCGTAGAGTGGTATCCGCGCTGGCGGGAAGGGCAGTATTGCGATGGGGCTAACAACCGGTTCCGCCACCACCCGCGAGATTACATCGAGTCCATGGAAGCAGCGCTGAAAAGCGTGCTCGCTTCGCTGAGCGCCGAACAGCGCGCCGACGTCGTGGGCATTGGCGTCGACAGCACCGGCTCAACCCCGGCTCCCGTTGATGCCGAGGGCAACGTGCTGGCGCTGCGCGAAGAATTCGCTGACAACCCTAACGCCATGTTTGTCCTGTGGAAGGATCACACCGCGGTCGAGGAAGCCGAGGCGATCACCCGCCTGTGTCACCAGCCGGGCAAAGAGGATTACTCGCGCTATATCGGCGGTATCTACTCCAGCGAATGGTTCTGGGCCAAAATCCTTCACGTCACCCGCGAAGATAGCGCCGTCGCCCAGGCTGCCGCCTCGTGGGTAGAGCTTTGCGACTGGGTACCCGCCCTGCTCTCCGGCACCACCCGTCCGCAGGATCTGCGCCGCGGCCGCTGCAGCGCCGGACATAAATCGCTGTGGCACGAAAGCTGGGGCGGTCTGCCGCCGGCCAGCTTCTTCGATGAGCTTGATCCCATCATTAACCAGCATCTGGCCTGGCCGCTGTTCACCGATACCTGGACGGCCGATGTGCCGGTCGGCACGCTGAGCGCAGAGTGGGCCCAGCGTCTGGGTCTGTCGCAGACCGTGGCCATCTCCGGCGGCGCCTTCGACTGCCATATGGGCGCCGTTGGCGCCGGGGCGCAACCTAACGCGCTGGTGAAAGTCATCGGCACCTCCACCTGCGACATCCTGATTGCCGATAAAGAGAGCGTCGGCGAGCGCACGGTAAAAGGCATCTGCGGGCAGGTTGACGGCAGCGTGGTTCCGCACTTTATCGGCATGGAGGCAGGCCAGTCCGCCTTCGGCGATATTTACGCCTGGTTTGGCCGCATTCTCGGCTGGCCGCTGGAACAACTGGCTCAGCAGCAGCCGGCGTTGCGCGAGCAAATCAAAGCCAGCCAAAAACAGTTACTGCCGGCGCTCACCGAAGCCTGGGCCAATAATCCGTCCCTCGATCACCTGCCGGTGGTGCTCGACTGGTTCAACGGCCGCCGCACGCCGAATGCCAACCAGCGTCTGAAAGGGGTGATCACCGATCTTAACCTGGCGACCGACGCGCCGGCGCTGTTCGGTGGCCTCATCGCCGCCACCGCCTTTGGCGCCCGCGCCATTATGGAGTGCTTCACCGAGCAGGGGATCCCGGTTAACAACGTGATGGCCCTCGGCGGTATCGCACGGAAAAACCAGGTCATCATGCAGGCCTGCTGCGATGTGCTGAACCGCCCGCTGCAGATTGTCGCCTCCGATCAGTGCTGTGCGCTGGGGGCGGCTATCTTCGCCGCCGTCGCCGCCGGCGTCTATGACGATATTCCCGCCGCCCAGCAGCGGATGGCAAGCCAGGTGGAAACCACCCTGCAGCCACGCCCGGCGCAGGCGCAACGTTTCGAACAACTCTATCAGCGCTACCAGCAGTGGTCGATCAGCGCTGAACAACACTATCTCCCTTCGGCTGCAAAGGCGGAAAAAGCCCCGCAATCTCAGGCAGCGCTCACCCATTAAGGATACGAAAATGACGATTTTTGATAACTATGAAGTATGGTTCGTTATTGGCAGTCAACATCTGTACGGCCCGGAAGCCCTGCGCCAGGTGACGAAGCATGCCGAACATGTGGTGAACAGCCTGAATGCGGAAGCCAAACTGCCGTGCAAACTGGTCCTTAAGCCGCTGGGCACCACCCCGGACGAGATCACCCATATCTGCCGCGACGCCAACTACGATGACAAATGCGCCGGGTTAGTGGTCTGGTTGCATACCTTCTCGCCGGCAAAAATGTGGATCAACGGCCTGACCATCCTCAACAAGCCGCTGCTGCAGTTCCATACGCAATACAATGCCGCGCTGCCGTGGGACAGCATCGATATGGACTTTATGAACCTGAATCAGACCGCGCACGGCGGCCGAGAGTTCGGTTTCATCGGCGCCCGTATGCGCCAGCAACACAGCGTGGTCACCGGCCACTGGCAGGATAAAGAAGCCCACCAGCGCATCGGCGGCTGGATGCGCCAGGCGGTCTCCAAACAGGATACTCGCCATCTGAAAGTGTGCCGTTTCGGCGATAACATGCGCGAAGTGGCGGTGACCGACGGCGATAAAGTCGCGGCGCAGATCAAGTTTGGCTTCTCAGTGAACACCTGGGCGGTCGGCGATCTGGTGCAGGTGGTCAACAGCATCAGCGACGGCGATATCAGCGCGCTGGTCGATGAATATGAAAGCAGCTACCGTCTGACCCCGGCAGCGCAGGTTCACGGCGAGAAGCGCCAGAACGTGCTGGACGCCGCGCGCATTGAGCTGGGGATGAAACGCTTTCTCGAGCAGGGCGGGTTCCACGCCTTTACCACCACCTTTGAAGATCTCCACGGCCTGAAACAGCTTCCGGGTCTCGCCGTGCAGCGCCTGATGCAGCAGGGCTACGGCTTTGCCGGTGAAGGCGACTGGAAAACCGCCGCTCTGCTCCGCATCATGAAGGTGATGTCAACCGGTCTGCAGGGCGGCACCTCCTTTATGGAGGATTACACCTACCACTTCGACAACGGCAACGACCTGGTGCTCGGTTCGCATATGCTGGAAGTGTGCCCGACGATCGCTACCGCTGAGAAACCGATCCTCGACGTCCAGCCGCTGGGTATCGGCGGCAAAGCGGATCCGGCGCGTTTGATCTTCAATACCCAGACCGGCCCGGCGATTGTCGCCAGCCTGATCGATCTGGGAGATCGCTTCCGTCTGCTGGTCAACACCATTGAAACCGTCCCGACGCCGCACGATCTGCCGAAGCTGCCGGTGGCCAACGCCCTGTGGAAAGCGCAGCCGGATCTGCGTACCGCTTCGGAAGCCTGGATCATCGCCGGTGGCGCGCACCATACCGTCTTCAGCCATGCGCTGAACCTCGACGATATGCGCCAGTTCGCCGAGCTGCACAATATCGAGCTGACGGTCATCGACAACGATACCCGTCTGCCGTCCTTCAAGGACGCGCTGCGCTGGAATGAAGTGTATTACGGTTCAAAACGCTAAGAGGCCGTCCCCTCACCCTTTCCCTCTCCCCGTTGGGGAGAGGATACCGTCAGGGCGCCATGCCGCCTTTTTCCCTCTCCCGCCGGGAGAGGGTCGGGGTGAGGGATACCCGACTCGCCTGCTATTCGGAGCACACTATGTTAGAAGATCTTAAACGCCAGGTTCTGGAAGCCAACTTAGCGCTGCCGCAGCATAATCTGGTGACCTTAACCTGGGGCAACGTCAGCGCCGTCGACCGCGACCAGGGCGTTCTGGTTATCAAACCCTCCGGCGTGGATTACCGCGTGATGACCGCCGACGATATGGTGGTCGTCAGTCTGGAGACTGGCGAGGTGGTGGAAGGCAACAAGAAGCCCTCGTCGGATACCCCTACTCATCGCCTGCTGTATCAGGCCTTCCCGACGCTGGGCGGTATTGTGCATACCCATTCGCGCCACGCCACCATCTGGGCGCAGGCCGGGCAATCCATTCCAGCGACCGGCACCACCCACGCTGACTATTTCTATGGCCCGGTTCCCTGCACCCGGTTGATGACCGATGCGGAGATCAACGGCGAATATGAGTGGGAAACCGGCAACGTGATTGTCGAAACTTTCCGTCAGCAGGGAATCGACCCGGCGCAGATGCCCGGCGTGCTGGTGCACTCCCACGGCCCGTTTGCCTGGGGTAAGAATGCCGAAGACGCGGTGCATAACGCCATCGTGCTGGAAGAGATCGCCTATATGGGCATCTTCTGTCGCCAGCTGGCGCCGCAGCTGCCGGATATGCAGCAGACGCTGCTAGATAAGCATTATCTGCGTAAGCACGGGGCCAAAGCCTACTACGGCCAATAATCACCCTGCTCGCCACCGTCTGGTAGCCCGGATAAGGCGCAAGCCGCAATCCGGGGCCACCTTAGCGCCGAATACCTGTATAAAACCCCAGCATCCATCATGAAACCAGGCTATAATCAGGCCTGGTTTTTTATCGGCGAGAATACCCGTGACCCAGCCACGAGCAGGTTTTTTACTCACCCGTCACTGGCGGGACACCCCGCAGGGCAGCGAGCTCTCCTTCTGGCTGGCCACCGACGACGGCCCGCTGCAGGTCACGCTGCCGCCGCAGGAGTCCGTTGCCTTTATCCCCGAAGCGCAGCAGGCGCAGGCTGAACAGCTGCTGCAGGGGGAGAAAGGCTTCCGCTTCGCTCCACTGACCCTGAGAGATTTCCACCGGCAGCCGGTTGTCGGCATTTACTGTCGCGCCCATCGTCAATTG
Organism: Klebsiella sp. X1-16S-Nf21; assembly: GCF_002837615.1. Classification (NCBI taxonomy): domain Bacteria; kingdom Pseudomonadati; phylum Pseudomonadota; class Gammaproteobacteria; order Enterobacterales; family Enterobacteriaceae; genus Klebsiella; species Klebsiella sp. X1-16S-Nf21. Next base: position 40,721 of record NZ_PJDK01000042.1, on the reverse strand, counting down.
ATGCGTCTGGAGAAGATGCTCCGCGACAGTGGCGTCACCGTCTACGAGGGTGATATCCGTCCGCCGGAGCGCTACCTGATGGAGCGCTTTATTACCGCCCCGGTGTGGGTGGAAGGCGAAACGCGCGGCTCACAGCTGGTCAACGCGCGCATGAAACCGAACCCTGACTATCGCCCGCCGCTGAAATGGGTGTCGCTGGATATCGAAACCAGCCGCCACGGCGAGCTGTACTGCATCGGTCTGGAAGGCTGCGGCCAGCGGGTGGTCTACATGCTGGGCCCCGAACCGGAAACGCCGCCAGACGTCGACTTCGAGCTGGTCTTCATCGCCAGTCGTCCCCTGCTGCTGGAAAAGCTCAACGCCTGGTTTGCCGAACACGACCCTGACGTGCTGATCGGCTGGAACGTGGTGCAGTTCGATCTGCGGGTCCTGCAAAAGCACGCCGAGCGCTATCGTATCCCGCTGCGTCTCGGCCGCGGCAACAGCGAGCTGGAGTGGCGTGAGCACGGTTTTAAGAACGGCGTCTTTTTCGCCCAGGCCAACGGGCGGCTAATTATCGACGGCATCGACGCGCTAAAATCCGCGTTCTGGAACTTCTCCTCCTTTTCACTGGAGGCCGTGGCCCGCGAACTGCTGGGTGAAGGTAAAGCCATTGACAACCCGTGGGATCGGATGGACGAGATCGATCGCCGCTTCCATGAAGACAAACCGGCGCTGGCGATCTATAACCTGCAGGATTGCGAGCTGGTCACGCGGATCTTCCACAAAACGGAGATCATGCCGTTTCTGCTCGAACGGGCGACGGTTAACGGTCTGCCCGCCGATCGCCACGGCGGATCGGTGGCCGCCTTCAGCCATCTCTATTTCCCACGCATGCACCGCCTGGGCTACGTGGCGCCGAACCTCGGCGACGTCCCCCCGCAGGCCAGCCCCGGCGGCTACGTGATGGACTCCCGCCCCGGTCTGTATGACTCGGTGCTGGTGCTGGACTATAAAAGCCTGTATCCGTCGATTATTCGTACCTTTCTAATCGATCCGGTCGGCCTGGTGGAAGGCCTGGCGCAGCCCGATGATCAGCACAGCATCGAGGGCTTCCTTGGCGCCCGCTTTTCGCGCGACAAACACTGCCTGCCCGGCATTGTTAGCCAGATCTGGCACGGCCGCGATGAAGCCAAACGCCAGCATAATAAGCCGCTCTCCCAGGCGCTGAAGATTATCATGAACGCCTTCTACGGCGTGCTGGGCACCAGCGCCTGCCGCTTCTTCGACCCGCGTCTCGCCTCGTCGATTACCATGCGCGGTCACGCGATCATGCGCCAGACCAAAGCGCTAATTGAAGCCAAAGGCTACGACGTTATCTACGGCGATACCGATTCCACCTTCGTCTGGCTGAAACGCCCGCATAGCGAAGCACAGGCAGCGGAGATCGGCCGCGAGCTGGTCAGCGACGTCAATGCCTGGTGGGCGCAGGAGCTTGGTAAAAGCCAGCTGACCAGCGCCCTGGAGCTGGAGTATGAAACCCACTTCTGCCGCTTTTTAATGCCGACGATCCGCGGCGCCGATACCGGCAGCAAGAAGCGCTATGCCGGGATGATTCAGGAGGGCGATGCCCAGCGCATGGTGTTCAAGGGGCTGGAGACGGTACGCACCGACTGGACGCCGCTAGCCCAGCAGTTTCAACAGGAGTTATACCTGCGCATCTTCCGCAACCAGCCGTATCAGGATTATGTGCGGGAGACTATCGCCAGGCTGATGAATGGCGAACTCGACAAGCAGCTGGTTTATCGCAAGCGCCTGCGCCGACCGCTGGCCGAGTATCAACGTAACGTGCCGCCGCACGTGCGCGCCGCGAGGCTGGCGGATGAACACAACGTGAAGCTTGGGCGGGCGCAGCAGTATCAGCAGCGCGGCACCATCAAATACGTCTGGACCACCAGCGGCCCGGAGCCGGTGGATTACCAGCAGTCGCCGCTCGATTACGATCACTATTTAACAAAGCAGTTGCAGCCGGTGGCGGAAGGGATCCTGCCCTTCGTCAACGATGACTTTGCTACAATAGTGACAGGACAGCTGGGGCTATTTTAATTTTTTCTCACTCATTCCGCAGGCACAAAAGCCGAAAAATGAAGGGTGCGGAGGAGGTGACGAACGTTCCTCCATCCAGTAATATAGCGCCCTTTCCATTCCTGGCCCCAATTTTGACGCATCTCCGATTATTCATGGAGATGATCAACTATTGCCTGCAATTAAAGAACAAAGAGCCGAACACATATGCCTTTTACACTTGGTCAACGCTGGATTAGCGACACAGAGAGCGAACTAGGATTAGGGACGGTGGTAGCGCTGGATGCGCGCATGGTCACTCTCCTTTTCCCCGCCATCGGCGAAAACCGTCTGTACTCTCGCAACGATTCCCCGATCACCCGCGTGATGTTTAACCCGGGCGACACCATTACCAGCCATGAAGGCTGGCAGCTCCACGTTGACAAAGTGAATGAAGAGAACGGGCTGCTGTCCTACACCGGTACTCGCCTGGACACCCAGGAAGCGAACGTGACTCTGCGTGAAGTGCTGCTCGACAGCAAACTGGTGTTCAGCAAGCCGCAGGACCGCCTGTTTGCCGGTCAAATTGACCGTATGGACCGCTTTGCCCTGCGCTACCGTGCGCGTAAGTTCCAGAGCGAGCAGTACCGCATGCCGTGGAGCGGCCTGCGCGGCCAGCGCACCAGCCTGATCCCGCATCAGCTGAACATCGCCCATGACGTGGGCCGTCGTCACGCGCCGCGCGTCCTGCTGGCCGATGAAGTGGGCTTAGGCAAAACCATTGAAGCCGGGATGATCCTGCACCAGCAGCTGCTCTCCGGCGCCGCCGAGCGCGTGCTGATTGTGGTCCCGGAAACCCTCCAGCACCAGTGGCTGGTGGAAATGCTACGCCGTTTCAACCTGCGTTTCTCGCTGTTCGACGACGAACGTTACGCCGAAGCGCAGCACGATGCCTACAACCCGTTCGAAACCGAACAGCTGGTGATCTGCTCTTTAGACTTCGTGCGCCGCAGCAAACAGCGCCTGGAGCATCTGTGCGACGCCGAATGGGACCTGATGGTGGTCGACGAAGCGCACCACCTGGTGTGGAGCGAAGAGGCGCCGAGCCGCGAATATCAGGCCATTGAACAGCTGGCCGAGCGCGTGCCGGGCATCCTGCTGCTGACCGCGACGCCGGAACAGTTGGGGATGGAGAGCCACTTTGCGCGCCTGCGTCTGCTGGATCCAAACCGCTTCCACGATTTTGCCCAGTTTGTTGAAGAACAACAAAACTACCGCCCGGTCGCCGATGCCGTCGCCCTGCTGCTGGCGGGCAACACGCTGAGCGATAGCGAACTCAATACCCTTGGCGATCTGATCGGCGAGCAGGATATCGAGCCGCTGCTGCAGGCTGCCAACAGCGATCGCGAAGACGCTCAGGCCGCGCGCCAGGAGCTGGTCTCGATGCTGATGGACCGCCACGGCACCAGCCGCGTGCTGTTCCGGAACACCCGTAACGGCGTGAAAGGCTTCCCGAAACGCGAGCTGCACACCATTCGTCTGCCGCTGCCGACCCAGTACCAGACGGCCATCAAGGTCTCTGGCATCATGGGCGCGCGCAAAACCGCGGAAGAGCGCGCGCGCGACATGCTCTATCCGGAGCAGATCTATCAGGAATTTGAAGGCGATACCGGCACCTGGTGGAACTTCGACCCGCGCGTCGAGTGGCTGATGGGCTACCTGACCAGCCATCGCTCGCAGAAGGTCCTGGTGATTTGCGCCAAAGCAGCCACCGCGCTACAGCTGGAGCAGGTGCTGCGCGAGCGCGAAGGCATCCGCGCCGCGGTGTTCCATGAAGGGATGTCGATTATCGAACGCGACCGCGCCGCGGCGTGGTTTGCCGAAGAAGACACCGGCGCGCAGGTGTTGCTGTGCTCCGAAATCGGCTCCGAAGGACGTAACTTCCAGTTCGCCAGCAACCTGGTGATGTTCGACCTGCCATTTAACCCGGATCTGCTGGAGCAGCGTATCGGCCGTCTCGACCGTATCGGTCAGGCACACGATATCCAGATCCACGTTCCATACCTGGAAAAGACCGCGCAGTCGGTGCTGGTGCGCTGGTATCACGAAGGGCTCGATGCCTTCGAACATACCTGCCCGACCGGCCGCACCGTCTACGACAGCGTCCATGATGAACTGATCAACTATCTTGCGGCGCCAGAATCCACCGATGGCTTTGACGATCTGATCAAATCCTGCCGCCAACAGCATGACGCCCTGAAGGCGCAGCTGGAGCAGGGCCGCGACCGTCTGCTGGAGATCCACTCCAACGGCGGTGAGAAAGCGCAGGCGCTGGCGGAGAGCATCGAAGAGCAGGATGACGACACCAGTCTGATCGCCTTCTCGATGAACCTGTTCGATATCGTCGGCATCAACCAGGACGACCGCGGTGAAAACCTGATCGTCCTCACCCCGTCCGACCATATGCTGGTCCCGGATTTCCCGGGCCTGCCGGAAGACGGCTGCACCATCACCTTCGAGCGTGACGTGGCGCTGTCGCGTGAAGATGCGCAGTTCATCACCTGGGAACATCCGCTGATCCGCAACGGTCTGGATCTGATCCTCTCCGGCGATACCGGCAGCAGCACCATTTCCCTGCTGAAGAATAAGGCGCTGCCGGTCGGCACCCTGCTGCTGGAGCTGATCTACGTCGTCGAAGCGCAGGCGCCGAAGCAGCTGCAGCTTAACCGCTTCCTGCCGGCGACCCCGGTTCGCCTGCTGCTGGATAAAAACGGCAACAACCTCGCCGGCCAGGTGGAATTTGAAAGCTTCAACCGCCAGCTGAGCGCGGTTAACCGCCACACCGGCAGCAAACTGGTCAACGCGGTGCAGCAGGACGTTCACGCCATTCTGCAACAGGGCGAAGCGCAGATCGCCAAAGCGGCGCTGGGGCTGATCGACGCAGCGCGTAACGAAGCCGATGAAAAGCTGACGGCGGAGCTGTCGCGTCTGGAAGCGCTGAAGGCGGTGAACCCGAACATCCGTGACGACGAACTGGCGGCGATCGAAAGCAACCGTCAGCAGGTGATGGATGCGCTGGCGCAGGCCGGATGGCGTCTGGACGCGCTGCGTCTGATCGTCGTCACCCACCAGTAACGGAACGCGAACATGGCGATGGAAAACTACAATCCGCCGCAGGATCCCTGGCTGGTGATCCTGTATCAGGATGAGCACATCATGGTGGTCAACAAGCCGAGCGGCTTGTTGTCCGTACCCGGTCGTCTTGAGGAGCATAAAGACAGCGTGATGACGCGCATTCAGCGCGACTTCCCGCAGGCCGAATCGGTGCATCGCCTGGATATGGCCACCAGCGGCGTGATTGTGGTGGCGCTGAATAAAGCCGCGGAGCGTGAGCTGAAACGTCAGTTCCGCGAGCGCGAGCCGAAAAAACAGTACGTTGCCCGCGTCTGGGGCCATCCGCAGCCGGCGGAAGGTCTGGTGGATTTACCGCTGATTTGCGACTGGCCGAACCGGCCAAAGCAGAAGGTGTGCTACGAAACCGGCAAAGCGGCGCAAACCGAGTATGAGGTGCTGGAGTACGCGGAGGACAACACCGCCCGCGTGCGCCTGAAGCCGATTACCGGGCGCTCGCATCAGCTGCGCGTGCATATGCTGGCGCTGGGGCATCCGATCCTTGGCGACCGCTTTTACGCCACGCCGGAGGCGCTGGCGATGGCCCCGCGTCTGCTGCTGCACGCCGAGACGCTCACCATCACCCACCCTGCCTACGGCAACGCGATGACCTTTCGCGCGCCGGTCGACTTTTAGGATGTCCCCGGTAGCGCCTTGCCGCCGGGGAATACTGACCCGTTAGTCGCGGGCAAACCACGCATCAATCATCTGCTCAACGCGCGCCACGACGAGATCGGTGTCGTGGCGACGGCTGCGCGCGCAGGCGTGCGCCGGCTCATCACACAGCAGACAGCGGCGCTGCGACTCACCCAGCGACTGACGTCCCACCTGCCCGTTCTGTGGACAGATCACATCGATATCCCACAGGCGTCCCAGCGGATGGCTCTGCTCCAGCGTGCTGCACATCGCTTTGATTTCGCTGGCCGGGTGCGCCACGCACCACAGCGCTTCGGGCCCGGTCGGCAACCACAGCACCTGACGATCCAGCGCTTGCCAGCGGTGCTTCCACAGCAGCTGGTCGCAGGCCTGGAGGGCAACGCCCATCATGTTGCGATAGCGAATGCTGTCTTTCACCGCCCCCGGGGTCACCAGGGTCAGGGAAATAACAGGCTGCTGATAATGGGCCAGCCAGTCAGCCTGGCGGGCTGCACGCTGCTCTTTCGCCGCCAGCAATGCATCGATGCTGACGCCCGCCTGGGCGGGAGTATCCACTGACATTAATTCCTCTCCTACATATGATAAATGCGACAGCGCCTGGGCTGTCATGATGATGGATGCGATAGCCGATCGCGCGCTGATTGTAACGCTAAATGCGGAGCATTTAGGATACAGAACGCAGATATTTTCTGCGTTCTGTAGCGGAAAATGGCAGATTTATCGCTTAGCGCAGCGTTTAATCACGCCAGATAGTGGCTGAGGAACAGCAGTCCCAGCGAGACATTTATCGCCCCGCCGATGCGGGTAGCGATCTGCGCGAACGGCATCAGGCTCATGCGGTTACCGGCGGTCAGGATCGCCACATCGCCGGTGCCGCCCTGCCCGCTCTGGCAGCAGGAGACAATCGCCACATCGATCGGGTGCATCCCTATTTTTTTACCCACAAAGAACCCGGTCGCCACCAGCGCCGAGACGGTACTGACAATCACCAGCAGGTTGGTCAGCGTGAAGGCGTTTACCAGTTCCTGCCACGGGGTGATCGCCACGCCGACGGCAAAGAGGATCGGGTAAGTCACCGCGGTGCGGAAGAATTTATACACCATCTGCGATCCCTCCTGCAGGCGTGGAGAAACCACGTTAGCCAGCTTTAACAGCACCGCGAGGAACAGCATGCCCACCGGCGCCGGCAGGCCAATCAGTTTGTGGCCAAGCATCCCCATCATATACAGCAGCACCGCCAGCAGCGCGCCGGAGGCCAGGGTCCCGACGTCGGTTTTGCCGCTCACGCCTTCGCTCTCGCCGAGGCTACGGGTTTCATTGCTGCGGTTCGGCATCAGTTGCCCTTCACCGGTGAGATGCGGGGAGCGCTTGCCGAGCTGGTTGAGGCAGCCGGAGATAACGATCGCCGTCAGACTGCCGAGCATCACCATCGGCAATATCCGGCCCAGCGCCACGCCCTGCTCCATATGCATCAGCGCGGCGTAACCCATTGACAGCGGGATCGCCCCTTCCCCCACGCCACCGGCCATGATCGGCAGCACGATAAAGAAGAACACCTGGAACGGCTCCATGCCCAGCAGCGTGCCGACGCCGATGCCCACCAGCATGCCAACCACTTCGCCACACAGCATCGGGAAGAAGATCTTCAGAAAGCCCTGAATCAGCGTGGTGCGGTTCATACTCATGATGCTGCCGACGATGATGCAGCAGATGTAGAGATAGAGGATATTGGTGGATTTATAGAATTTGGTGGTGGATTCCACGACCACATCCGGCAGCAGACCGTAGTGGACCAGCGCGGAAGGAATAAAAGTGGCGCAGATCGCCGCCGCGCCGAGTTTTCCCAGCACCGGCAGGCGCTTACCAAACTCGCCGCAGGCGAAGCCAAAGAAAGCCAGGGTGGCCACCATCACCACGATATCGCTCGGCAGTTTACCGCCAAGGCAGTCGAGGGCAATCAGCCCCCCGGCCAGCAAAAATAGCGGCAGCGGGACGATCCCTACCTTCCAGTTATCCATGATGTGCCACCAGCGCTGCTTCAGCGTGGTTTTCGGCGTATTGATCGGTTCAAGGGTTGCAGAGAATGCATTGTCTGTGGTGCTCATAAATTCAGCCCTGTCGTTATTATTCATTTTCAGCGTAAAGGGACAGCGGCGTCGTTAATGTGAAGCTCCCCAGATTAAAAAAGAAGTTTTAATGGTCACTATGGTTTTTATGGTTTCTATTCACGGAACCGCTAAGGGGTGATATATCTCTGATTTATTATTGTGGTTTTTATGGTTTTTATTCTCTCTGAGGCGTTATTTCCACTGAGTCCCCCGCCGACAGCCAGCGCCTGCGCAGACGATCACAACTTCTTCTTAACATTTACGTCACGTGACAGAAAAATGATAGAGTGCCGATATGGTGAATACGCAGTACGGGACCTATGAAGCTCTCTTTTCAATATAAGCTATTTATTTCGCTGGTCGCCTTTTTCTCGGTCCTCTTTATAGCGCTGGGCATTTATTATTATTTTGACGCCAGCCGCCAGCTGTATCAGGAGATGAGTGGCCGGGCCAAAATTCAGGCTGAAGAGATAGCCCTGATGCCAAATTTGCGTCAGCAGGTCAGCCAGCACGATCCGCAGGCGATCCGGGCGTTTATGCAGCAAATCGCCGCCCATAGCGACGCCAGTTTTATCGTCATCGGCGATCGGCAGGGCGTGCATCTGTTTCACTCCGTCCATCCGGAGTGGGTTGGCACGCGGCTGGTCGGCGGCGACAATCAGGCGGTGCTGGAGGGGCGCACCATCACCACCATTCGCAAAGGCGGCCTCGGCGTCTCACTGCGCAGCAAAACGCCCATCGTCGATGACGAGGGGCAGGTGATCGGCATTGTCTCCGTTGGCTACCTCACCAGCTATCTCGACAGCATCACGCTGACCAAAGTGATCAATATTTTTATCGCCGCCATCCTGCTGCTCATCGCCCTGTTTATCTTCTCCTGGTACTTTACCCGCAGCATCAAGAAGCAGATTTTTTCGCTCGAGCCGCGGGAGATAGGCCTGCTGGTACGTCAGCAAAAGGCAATGATGGAGTCGATCTTTGAAGGGGTGATCGTCATCGATCACCAGCGGCGCATTGAGGTGATTAACCATGCCGCCCGCAGCCTGCTGGGGCTCAGCCAGCCTGCCCGTCAGCTGCGCGGCCAGTCAATCGACAGCGTCATTTCGCCGCAGCCGTTTTTCGCCAGCGGCGACATGCTCGAGCGTGACACTCATGACGAGCTGTGCCGCTTCAACCAGCTGACCGTGCTCGCCAGCCGGGTGCGCATTATGCTGGAGAATACGCTGCAGGGCTGGGTGATCACCTTCCGCGACCGCAACGAAATCAATGCCCTCACCGCCCAGCTCAGCCAGGTGAAGCGCTATGTCGACAACCTGCGCATCATGCGCCACGAGCAGCTCAACCGGATGACCACCCTCTCCGGTCTGCTGCATATGGGTCACTATGACGAAGCGATCCGCTATATTCAGGCCCAGTCGGAGCATGCCCAGGAGCTGCTGGACTTCATCTCCTCGCACTTCCACTCGCCGACGCTGTGCGGCCTGCTGTTGGGCAAAGCGACCCGCGCCCGCGAAAAAGGCGTGGTCCTGAGCTTCGACCCGGCCTGTCGTATCGATCGTCCGCTGCCGTCGCTAAAGGAATCCGAACTGATCTCCATCATCGGCAACCTGCTGGATAACGCCATCGAAGCCACGCAGCGCGCCGAGCTGCCGCACGAGCCGGTGGAAGTGCTGATTCAGCTCAACGCCCGGGAACTGATCATCGAAGTGGCTGACCGCGGCGTCGGCATTCGTCCCGATATTCGCGACCGCATTTTTGAACGCGGCGTGACCACCAAAACCCGTGGCGATCACGGCATTGGTTTGTATCTTATTGAACATTATGTCACTCAGGCGGGCGGCACCATCGAAGTCGCCGACAACGCGCCGCGGGGAACCATCTTCACCCTGTTTATCCCGGCCGACGCCCCCGCCTGTCCGCAAACGGAGGCCCACAATGCATCATGACCTGGTCGATGTGCTGATCATTGAAGATGAGAGCGAGCTGGCGCGCCTGCACGCCGAGCTTGTGCAAAAACACCCGCGACTGCGGCTGGCAGGCATGGCGGCCTCCCTCGCTCAGGCGCGGCAGTTGCTCCACGCCAGTCCGCCGCAGCTGGTGCTGCTGGATAATTATTTACCGGACGGCAAAGGCGTCACGCTGATGACCGACCCGGTGCTGGCAACCACCCATTGCTCGGTGATCTTTATCACCGCCGCCAGCGATATGGAAACCTGCAGCCTGGCCATCCGCAACGGCGCCTTCGACTATATCCTTAAGCCCGTCTCATGGAAGCGGCTGAGCCAGTCGCTTGAGCGCTTTATCCAGTTTTACGATCAGCAGCGGGAATGGAAAATCGTCGATCAGCAGAACGTCGATTCTCTCTACCAACTGCAGGCGAAGAACTTCCGCGTGGATAGCGGTAGTAAGGGCATTGAAGAGAAGACGCTGGCGCTGGTGCAGGGATTGTTTAGCGGCCGGGAAGCACACTGTTTTTCCGTCGATGAGGTGGTCAGCGCCGCCGGGCTCAGCAAAACCACCGCCCGGCGCTATCTGGAACACGGTGTCGAGACCGGCTTTCTGGAAGTGGAGATGCTGTATGGAAAAATCGGCCATCCGCGGCGGCTGTACCGACGCGCACAGCCTAAAAACTAAAACCCCTCGCCGGACGGGAGGGGCGGGAAAACTCAGAAGCCGCGCTGCTCTTTGATCAGCTCCCAGGCCTTCTGGATCTCCTGAGCTTTCTGTTTGGCCATCTCCATCATCTCCGGCGGCAGCCCTTTCGCCACCAGCTTGTCCGGATGATGTTCGTTCATCAGCTTACGATAGGCGCGCTTCACCGTCGCCGCGTCATCGGTCGGTTTCACCCCCAGCACATTGCAGGCATCTTCGAGGGTTGGCCCGCGCTGCGCCTGCTGCCAGCCGGCATTGCCGCCGTGCTGACCATACGATTGCTGCTGCGAACCGCCGCCAAACTGGGCGCCGCCCTGCATCATCCGCAGGAATTGATCGAACTGGGCGCGCGAGATGCCAAGCTCGTCAGCGATGACGAACAGCACTTCACGTTCGTTGGGGTGCAATTCGCCGTCAGCGAACGCCGCCTGCAGCTGAATTTCCAGAAACATCCGAATCAGATCGAAGCGCCCAAAGCAGACGCTGCGCAGCTGACGCATCTTCTCGCGCAGCGGATAGTTGTCGGCCTTGCCGTCGCGAAACGCCTGCTGCGCCGCCGTACGCGATGCGCCGTGCAGGTTCATGCGATCCATCAGCACATTGGCGACATGAATATCAGCTTCGGTGACGCGCCCCTTGGATTTGGTCAGATGCCCCATCACTTCAAAGGTGGTGGAAAAGAAGAGCGACTGGCGTTCCTGTTGATTGGCGAAGAGATTCAACCGGCGACTGCGCGCCCGGTCAAACATATGGCCCACCAGGAAGCCGAGCACGACACCCCAAAACCCACCGCCCATCAGCAAAGCCACTGCCACGCCAATCACTTTACCCAAATACTGCATAGACTCCCCAACTGTTTATCGCCGTTAAGCTCGAATATGACCGCACGTTACCCGGCACTCGCGCCTCGGTCAATTGTGGGACATAGCCTATAATTTGCTTTATCATACTCGTCATTCAACAGGGTGCCTAACGCTCGGGCTCGAAACGGGCAGGATTAACACTAGCGTGATAATGTTGAGTAAGTTAGGCTCTGACCGTTTGCAAGCCGCTGCCACAAGATGATGGAACAATAAATACAACGTATGAAAAAACGTATTCCCAGCCTCCTGGCTACGATGATTGCCAGCGCCTTGTATAGCCAACAAGGCCTCGCTGCCGATCTCGCAACGCAATGTATGCTTGGCGTGCCAAGCTTTGATCGTCCGCTCGTGGAAGGGCGGCCTGGCGATCTGCCGGTGACGATTAACGCCGATCATGCGAAGGGCAACTACCCGGATAATGCCGTCTTCACCGGCAACGTCGATATTAACCAGGGGAACAGCCGCCTGCGTGCCGACGAAGTGCAGCTGCATCAGCAGCAGGCCGCGGGCCAGGCGCAACCGGTGCGAACGGTGGATGCGCTGGGCAACGTCCATTACGACGATAACCAGGTGATCCTTAAAGGGCCTAAAGCCTGGTCAAACCTGAACACCAAAGATACCAACGTCTGGCAGGGCGATTATCAAATGGTCGGACGCCAGGGACGCGGCACGGCGGACCTGATGAAACAGCGCGGCGAAAACCGCTATACCATTCTGGAAAACGGCAGCTTTACCTCCTGTCTGCCGGGCTCCGACACCTGGAGCGTCGTGGGCAGCGAAGTCATCCACGACCGTGAAGAGCAGGTTGCCGAGATATGGAACGCCCGCTTTAAGCTGGGCTCAGTACCGATTTTCTACAGCCCTTACCTGCAGTTGCCGGTGGGCGACAAACGTCGTTCCGGTTTCCTGATCCCGAACGCCAAATACAGTACCAAAAACGGTGTGGAATTCTCCCTGCCGTACTACTGGAACATTGCGCCGAATTTCGATGCCACCATCACCCCGCACTATATGAACAAACGCGGCGGCGTGATGTGGGAAAACGAATTCCGCTACCTGACCCAGCTCGGCAGCGGCTTAACTGAATTCGACTACCTGCCATCGGATAAAGTCTACGAAGACGATCACTCGAGCGACAGCAACAGCCGCCGCTGGCTGTTCTACTGGAACCACTCCGGGGTTATCGATCAGGTATGGCGTCTGAACGCTGACTACACCAAGGTCAGCGATCCTGACTACTTCAACGATTTCAGCTCGAAATATGGTTCCAGTACCGACGGCTATGCGACGCAGAAATTCAGCGCCGGTTACGTCAATCAGAACTTTGACGCGACGGTATCGACCAAGCAGTTCCAGGTCTTTGACCGGGAATCGAGCAACTCCTACTCGGCTGAGCCGCAGCTCGACATCAACTACTACCAGAACGATGTCGGTCCGTTCGATACCCATCTGTACGGTCAGGTCGCCCATTTTGTTAACTCGAATAACAACATGCCGGAAGCGACCCGCGTTCACCTCGAACCGACGATCAACCTGCCGCTGTCCAACGCCTGGGGCAGTCTGAATACTGAAGCCAAGCTGCTGGCGACCCACTACCAGCAGAGCAACCTCGATAAGTACAACGCCGCCAACGGCACTGACTACAAAGAGTCTGTCAGCCGCGTAATGCCGCAGTTTAAAATCGACGGTAAAATGGTCTTTGAACGCGACCTGCAGGAGGGATTCACCCAAACGCTGGAACCGCGCATGCAGTATCTGTACGTGCCGTACCGCGATCAGAGTGAAATCGGTAGCTACGACTCCACGCTATTGCAGTCGGACTACACCGGCCTGTTCCGCGACCGTACCTATAGCGGTCTGGACCGCATCGCGTCAGCCAACCAGGTCACTACCGGCATCACCTCTCGCGTGTATGATGCCGCCGCCGTGGAACGTTTTAATATTTCCGTTGGTCAAATCTACTATTTCACCGAGTCACGCACCGGTGATGACAACATCAACTGGGAGAACAACGACACCACGGGTTCACTGGTATGGGCCGGCGATACCTACTGGCGCATCGCCGATGACTGGGGTTTACGCGGAGGGATCCAGTACGATACCCGTCTGGATAACGTCGCCACCGGTAACGGCACCATTGAATACCGTCGCGATGAAAACCGCTTAGTCCAGCTTAACTATCGTTACGCCAGCCCGGAATATATTCAGGCTACACTGCCTTCATATTCCACGGCGGCACAATATAAACAGGGTATTTCGCAGGTGGGGATGACCGCCAGTTGGCCGATCGTCGATCGCTGGTCCGTGGTCGGGGCATACTACTTCGATACCAATACCCGGAAAGCAGCAAACCAGATGTTGGGTGTTCAGTATAACTCCTGCTGCTACGCCATCCGTCTTGGCTACGAACGTAAAGTCAACGGCTGGGATAGCAACAACAACGGCGGCGAGAGCAAATACGACAACACCTTCGGAATCAATATTGAATTGCGCGGTCTGAGCTCTAACTACGGCCTCGGCACCCAGCAGATGCTGCGTTCGAACATTTTACCGTACCAGAGCTCCCTGTGATGCGGCTGGTTTACAACATCGTCCGCATTTGCGGTTAATTGAAATGGAAAAAGTATGAAGAACTGGAAAACGCTGCTTCTCGGTATCGCCATGATCGCGAATACCAGTTTCGCTGCCCCTCAGGTGGTCGATAAAGTAGCGGCCGTCGTCAATAATGGCGTCGTGCTGGAAAGCGACGTCGATGGTTTGATGCAATCAGTTAAGCTCAATGCGGGTCAGGCTGGCCAACAGCTGCCGGATGACGCGACACTGCGCCATCAAATCCTCGAAAGACTGATCATGGACCAGATCGTATTGCAGTTGGGGCAGAAGATGGGCGTGAAGGTCTCTGACGACCAGCTCGATCAGGCCATCGCCAACATCGCCAAACAAAACAACATGACCATGGATCAGATGCGCAGCCGTCTGGCCTATGAAGGCATCAACTACAACACCTACCGTAGCCAGATCCGCAAAGAGATGCTGATTTCGGAAGTGCGTAACAATGAAGTGCGTCGCCGTATCACCGTGCTGCCGCAGGAAGTCGAAGCGCTGGCAAAACAGATTGGCGACCAGAACGATGCCAGCACCGAGCTTAACCTGAGCCACATCCTGATCCCGCTGGCGGAAAACCCGACCGCGGATGAAGTTGCCGCAGCTCAGGAGCAAGCAAATGCCATCGTTGAACAAGCGCGCAACGGCGCTAACTTCGGTAAACTGGCCATCACCTACTCCGCTGACCAACAGGCGCTGAAGGGAGGCCAGATGGGCTGGGGTCGTATCCAGGAGCTGCCTGGTATTTTCGCCCAGGCGTTAAGCACCGCCAAAAAAGGGGATATCGTCGGCCCGATCCGCTCTGGCGTCGGCTTCCACATTCTGAAAGTCAACGACCTGCGCGGCGGGACTCAGAACATCTCCGTCACCGAAGTGCATGCCCGTCATATTCTGCTTAAGCCGTCGCCGATCATGAATGATGCCCAGGCCCAGGCCAAACTGGAACAGATCGCGGCTGACATTAAGAGCGGGAAAACCACCTTCGCCAAAGCGGCGAAAGCGTTCTCTGAAGATCCGGGTTCAGCAAACCAGGGCGGTGATTTAGGTTGGGCGACGCCGGACATCTTCGATCCGGCATTCCGCGATGCGCTGATGCGTCTGAACAAAGGGCAGACCAGCGGACCGGTGCACTCCTCCTTCGGCTGGCATCTGATCGAACTGCTGGATAGCCGTCAGGTCGACAGAACCGACGCCGCGCAGAAAGATCGTGCATACCGCATGCTGATGAACCGCAAATTCTCTGAAGAAGCGGCAACCTGGATGCAGGAACAGCGCGCCAGTGCGTATGTTAAAATTCTGAGCAACTAATATCGATGCCTGAAATCCGTAAAGTTGTCATCACTCCCGGCGAACCCGCCGGGATTGGCCCTGACCTGGTCGTGCAGCTTGCCCAGCGCGACTGGCCAGTTGAGCTGGTGATCTGCGCCGACGGCGCCCTGTTAACTGACCGAGCCCAGCGGCTCGGTCTTCCTTTATCTCTCCTCCCATACGATCCTGCGCAACCGCCCGTTCCGCAACGCGCTGGTACGCTGACGCTGCTTAACGTACCGCTGAACGTTCCGGCGGAACCCGGCGTGCTGAGCGTGCAAAACGGCGCCTATGTCGTGGAAACGCTGGCGCGCGCTTGCGACGGCTGCCTTAGCGGCGAATTTGCGGCGTTAGTGACCGGCCCGGTGCACAAAGGCAACATCAACGACGCCGGCATCGCCTTCACCGGTCATACCGAGTTCTTCGAAGAGCGCGCGAAGGCCAGCAAAGTGGTGATGATGCTGGCGACCGAGGAGCTGCGGGTGGCGCTGGTGACGACCCATCTGCCGTTGAAAGCCATCAGCGAAGCAATAACGCCCGAGCTGCTGCGCGAGATCATCACCATTCTCGATCACGATCTGCGCACGAAATTTGGCATTGCCCAGCCGCATGTGCTGGTTTGCGGGCTTAACCCGCACGCTGGCGAAGGCGGCCATATGGGAACGGAAGAGATAGACACCATTATTCCGGTGCTGGAAGAGATGCGCGCGAAGGGGATGAACCTCAGCGGTCCGCTGCCGGCAGACACCCTCTTTCAGCCCAAATACCTTGACCATGCCGATGCGGTACTCGCGATGTACCACGATCAGGGCCTGCCCGTGCTAAAATACCAGGGCTTTGGCCGCGGCGTGAACATTACGCTCGGTTTACCTTTTATTCGTACCTCCGTCGACCACGGCACCGCACTGGAATTAGCGGGTCAGGGAAAAGCGGACGTCGGCAGTTTTATCACGGCGCTTAATCTCGCCATCAAAATGATTGTTAATACCCAATGAATAATCGAGTCCATCAGGGCCATTTAGCCCGTAAACGCTTCGGGCAGAACTTCCTCAACGATCAGTTTGTGATCGACAGCATCGTCTCGGCGATTAATCCGCAGAAAGGCCAGGCGATGGTTGAAATCGGCCCGGGTCTCGCCGCGCTGACCGAACCGGTCGGCGAACGTCTTGACCAGCTGACCGTTATCGAACTGGACCGCGATCTGGCGGCTCGCCTGCAGACGCACCCGTTCCTCGGACCGAAGCTGACCATCTATCAGCAGGATGCGATGACCATGAACTTCGGCGAACTGGCGGAGAAAATGGGCCAGCCGCTGCGCGTCTTCGGCAACCTGCCGTACAATATCTCGACGCCGCTAATGTTCCACCTGTTCAGCTATACTGATGCCATTGCCGATATGCACTTTATGCTGCAGAAAGAAGTGGTCAATCGTCTGGTTGCCGGGCCGAACAGTAAGGCGTATGGTCGGTTAAGCGTGATGGCGCAATATTATTGCCAGGTGATCCCGGTACTCGAAGTGCCGCCGAGCGCGTTTACCCCGCCGCCTAAGGTTGACTCCGCGGTGGTTCGCCTGGTGCCGCACCGCACCATGCCGTATCCGGTAAAAGAGGTCCGGGTACTGAGCCGCATCACCACCGAAGCCTTCAACCAGCGCCGTAAGACCATCCGCAATAGTCTCGGCAATCTGTTTAGCGTTGAAGTGTTGACCGAGCTGGGCGTCGACCCGGCAGTGCGTGCGGAAAATATTTCTGTAGAGCAGTACTGTAAGATGGCCAACTGGTTATCCAACAATCTGCCTTCGAAGGAGAGCTAACCATGATTAATTCGCCTCGTGTTTGCGTTCAGGTGCAAAGCGTCTATATCGAATCGCAGTCTTCTCCGGAAGAAGAGCGTTACGTCTTCGCTTATACCGTCACCATTCGCAATCTGGGGCGGAGTCAGGTTCAGCTGCTTGGCCGCTACTGGCTCATCACTAACGGCCACGGTCGTGAGACTGAAGTTCAGGGTGAAGGGGTGGTCGGCGAGCAACCGCATATTCCCGCTGGCGGTGAATATCAATATACCAGCGGCGCGGTCATCGAAACGCCGCTGGGAACCATGCAGGGTCATTATGAGATGATCGATATCGACGGCGCGCCGTTCCGTATCGAGATCCCTGTGTTCCGTCTCGCAGTTCCAACGCTCATTCATTAAAACAATGTCAACATACCTTATTGGCGACGTTCACGGTTGCTACGATGAACTGATCGCATTATTAGCGCAGGTTGAATTCGACCCGAGCACCGATACGCTATGGCTGACCGGCGATCTGGTGGCCCGTGGCCCGGGGTCGCTGGAGGTCCTGCGCTATGTCAAATCTCTGGGCGACAGTGTGCGACTGGTGCTGGGCAACCATGATCTCCACCTGCTGGCCGTCTTCGCCGGTATCAGCCGTAACAAGCCGAAGGATCGTCTGAAATCCCTGCTGGAAGCCCCGGATGCCGACGAGCTGCTCAACTGGTTGCGTCGCCAGCCGCTGCTGCAGGTGGATGAAGAGAAAAAGCTGGTGATGGCCCACGCGGGCATCACGCCGCAGTGGGATCTGGAGACCGCCCAGCAGTGCGCGCGCGATGTAGAAGCGGTGCTCTCCAGCGACTCCTACCCTTTCTTCCTCGATGCCATGTATGGCGATATGCCGAATCACTGGAGCAACGAGCTGAGCGGTCTGGCGCGCCTGCGCTTTATCTCTAATGCTTTTACCCGCATGCGCTACTGCTTCCCCAACGGCCAGCTGGATATGTATTCGAAAGAGGCGCCCGAGGACGCCCCAGCGCCGCTGAAGCCGTGGTTTGCCATTCCTGGCCCGGTCAGCAATGCCTACAGCATTGCCTTTGGCCACTGGGCTTCACTGGAGGGACGCGGTACGCCGGAGGGGATTTACGCCCTGGATACGGGCTGCTGCTGGGGCGGGGAACTCACCTGCCTGCGCTGGGAAGATAAGCAGTACTTCACCCAGCCGTCGAACCGCCAGAAAAGCCTCGACGAAGGCGAAGCCGTCGCGTCCTGAGTCTTCCCGGATGGCGGCCCGTTGCGCCTTATCCGGGCTACATTGCCTTGCGATTTGTCGCCCCGGGCAAGAACGGCGGGCGCGGAGCCACTTTTGTGTCGGGTGGCGGCTCACGCCTTACCCGACCTACATTTCCTTGCGATTTGTCGCCCGGACAGCGCTCCCGAAAGACGAAGCCCGCGACGGGGAACATGACGAGATACTGATTGCGCCTTCGTCGCGGAATTCACGCAAAAGAAAACCCCGGTCACGCCAGGCGCGACCGGGGTTTTTTCATTGCTATCCTTCCCGCTTAACGGCGTTCGAGGATCTCAAAGCAGTAGCTGTGGGAGTTCTGCGCGTCAGCGTCATGAAACTCGCTGAACACCGACTCCCACTCGTCCGGGTCGTAATCCGGGAAATGGGTATCGCCTTCCACTTCCGCATCAATGTGCGTCAGATAGAGCTTATGCGCTTTCGGCAGGAACTGCTCATAAACGCGGCCGCCGCCAATCACCATAATCTCTTCCACATCGCCGCAGGCAGCAATCGCTTCCTCCACTGAGGAGACCCACTGCACGCGATCGTCGCTGCCGGGTTTGCTGCTGATCACGATATTTTTACGCCCCGGCAACGGGCGCCCAATGGATTCCCAGGTCAGACGCCCCATCACCACCGGCTTATTTAACGTGTTGCGTTTGAACCAGGCGAGATCGGCAGGCAGGTTCCATGGCATGGCGTTTTCCATACCAATGACGCGATCTACCGCTAACGCCGCAATCAGACTGATCATTCATTCATTCCCGAGTGCAAAAAATTGTCGCCACTATACGGAAAGCGTACTACTTCGTCGACTGGCCGGAAGGTAAAGAATAAGAAAATTTTCTGATTTGCTGGCAAGCCCACGTTCACACCGTGGGCCGCCAGAACCGGTTCTAAACGGAAAACAAAATGTTACTGACGAGCGTCAGGCTGAGGGCTTATTTTCCGGCTCATCGGCAATATCCCCGGTGTGCCTGCCCTCTTCCGTCCCCTGCCAGCCGTGACGCTGTACCAGCGACAGATGATGGCGATCTTCGTTGATGATGCCGGTGAGCATATCGCTGGTCCGCTTGAAGACCGCCACCCGCGACGCTGCGTCGTTTTCCGCCATCGCCACCATCTCTTCGACCATCTGCAGGTTGAAGCGACGGAACAGATCGGCCCGCTCGCGGGCTTCATAGGCGCCGAGTCCCAGCGCCTCCAGCGTCATTCGGCCGGACTTCAGCGCCGCCTCGAAGGTTTCACGCTCCGGCGCCTCGACGCCAGCCTGGCGCAGCTTGATGTAATGATCGACATCGCGGGCGCGGGAGATGATCTGCAGATGCGGAAAATGCTCTTTTACCCTTTCCACCAGCTCAAGGCTGACGTGCGGATCGTCTATGGTATTGATCAGTACTTCCGCCTTTTCGGCGCCGGCCGATTCCAGCAGGTCGACCCGGGTGGCATCGCCGTAGAAAACCTTCATATCAAATTTGCGCAAGGTATCAACATGATCCGGGTCGTGATCGAGGATAACCATCTTCACCCCGCTGGAGAGCAACAGTCGCCCGGCAATCTGCCCGAAGCGGCCAAAGCCGGCAACAATCACCCGCGGCTGCTCTTCATCAATCTCGTCAGCATCCCGCGCCTGGCCGCTGGCCGATTTCTCCAGACGGGTCAGCAGGACCAGCAAGACCGGCGTTGCCGCCATCGACAGCGCCACCGCCAGGGTCAGCGCCTTAGCCCATTCGCCGTCCAGCACATCCGCCATCCGCGCGGCGCCAAAGACCACAAACGCGAACTCGCTTCCCTGCCCCAGCAGCACCGCAAACCAGCGGCGCTGGGCGCGCGGCACGCCCAGCGGCCTGGCGATAAGCCACAGCATCAGCATTTTTATCGCCAGGAAACCGACCAGCAAAATAACGATACGCAACGGATGGGTCACGAGAGTGCCGAAGTCAATCGACATGCCGACGCCGATAAAGAACAGCCCCAGCAGCAGCCCTTTAAACGGCTCGATATCGCTCTCCAGCGCATGACGATACTCGGAGCTGGCCAGCAGCACCCCGGCGAGAAACGCCCCCATCGCCATCGACAGCCCGACTTCCTCCAGCAGCAATCCAAAGCCGAAGACCAGGAACAGCGCCACGGCGCTGAACACTTCGCGCAGGCCGGAACGGGCGACAAAGCGCAGCAGCGGACGGGTCAGATAGCGCCCCAGGGCCACCACCAGCGCCAGCGCCGCGGCCACCTTCAGCGCGGAGAGGGCAAACGCCACCAGCGAGGTGGCGCCGCCGCTGGCCGCCAGCAGGGGGATCATCGCCACCAATGGGATCGCCGCGATATCCTGGAACAGCAGCACCGCGAAGGCGCTCCGCCCCATCTGCGACACCGTCAGATTGCGCTCATTCATCGCCTGCATCGCAATGGCTGTGGAAGAGAGCGCCAGGGTCATGCCTATCAGCTCGGCCACCTGCCAGCGCAGGCCCAGCAGCATGCAGAACAGACCGATCAATACCCCGCAGGCTACCATCTGCAGCGCGCCGCCGCCGAACACCGAGGCGCGTAGCTTCCACAGCCGCTGCGGATCCAGCTCCAGACCAATCACGAACAGCATCAGCACCACGCCGATCTCGGCAAAGTGCAGAATCGCCTCGGCGTCAGTCACCAGCCGCAGCCCCCACGGGCCGATAATACAGCCAGCGATCAGATAGCCCAGCACCGACCCCAGCCCCAGGCGGACGGCGATGGGCACAATCAGCGCCGCGGCGCCCAGGTAAATCAGCGCTTGTATCAGCGTATGGCTATCCATTCTGGTGTGCCTCCTGCCAGTCGATTAAGCGTTGACGATAATGGCGGGCCTGCGCCTGCAGCGTTTCGTCATCGCAGATAAAAGTGCAGTGCATGGCGAACGGCGGCAGCCATTTCATTCCGCAGTAAAGCGCGGTTGCCTGCAACGGCTGCGCCAGCACCGGAAAACCGGGGAATGAGCCGATGTCGAAGTGGCTTTCACCGCCGCCGGTGGTCACCGCCCACATCAGCGATTTACCGCGCAGGGCAATACCGTTGTGACCATAGGCCCAGCCGTGCGCCAACACTTTGTCCATCCACAGCTTGAGCAGCGGCGGTACGCTATACCATTGCATAGGGTGCTGCCAGATAACCAGATCGGCACGGGCCAGCGCCGCCTGCTCGGCGGCGACATCGATATTAAAGTCGGGATAGAGTTGATAGAGGGAGCGTATCTCTACGCCTTCAAGCGTCCCTGCCTGTTCAAGCATTCGCTTATTCGCATGAGAATGCTGCGGATAAGGATGCGCATAAATTATCAGAATCATTGATTGGCCTGCGTTTGCTCTTGTCGTAATCAGCAAGAGTGTAGACAGTTAAGCCAACCGCTTACAATGATAACTGTGATTTATGTCGCAGTGGGTTACGCATTTCGGGGTTGATTCTTGATCGCCACATCAGAATCGCTGTCGACCAGATCGCATTGCTTCGGTAGCAGAAAGGTCATTGTGCCGGCGATAATCAACGAACCGGCCAGGGCGCAGACCGCCACATTCTGGCCGTAGAGATACATCATCACGCCCACCAGATAGGGGCCACAGAATCCGCCGAGATTGCCCAGACCATTGATCACCCCGCGTGCGCTGCCCGCCACCTCCGGCGAAGCGATACGCCCCGGCATCGACCAGAACGGACTGGTAGCCGATTTGAGAAAGAAACCGCAGATCACCAGTGCGATATAGGCCGCCACCATCTGGTCGCGGAGCACTACCGACGCCACCAGCGCTGCCGCAAAACTGTAGAGCGAGAAGCGAACCCACAGACGACGCTTACCGCTGTGGTCGCTGAACAACGAAATCACATAGATCCCGGCCAGCGTGGCGACAAACGGCAGCACCGCCAGGAAGCCAACGCTGGCCATGTTGCCGCCGGTTAACCCCTTCAGAATGGTCGGCAGCCACAACGTGTAGCCATAATCCCCGGTCTGGTAGAAAAAATTGAGGATCACCAGCTTCATCAGTCCGGCATTACCAAACACATCCTTCACCGGGGCCTTGCTGACTGGGGCTTCGGCCTGCTTCGCCGCACGCTCGGCGGCCAGGGTGGTCACCAGATAGTCACGCTCGCGGGCGGGCAACCAGTGGGCCTCTTGCGGACGGTCGCTGATCATAAACCACCACACGACCAGCACCACCAGCGACAACAGCCCTTCGATGATAAACAGCCAGCGCCAGTCAAGCGCCGCAATAATGGCGCCGGAGACCGGCGCGGTGAGCATGCCGCCGAGCGGGGCAAACATCATCACAAACGCGTTCGCGCGACCCAGCTCTTTTTCCGGAAACCAATTGCTGACCATGGTCAGCACTACCGGCAGCATTCCCCCTTCCGAAACCCCGAGAATAAATCGCAGCACCAGCAGTTGATATTGATGAGTCACAAACCCTGTCGCCACGGAAACGATAGCCCAGGCTACCAGCGACCAGGCAATAAATTTTTTACCGCTGCCGTTAACCGCAATTCGCCCACCGGGAATTTGCAAAAATAAATAACCAATAAAAAAGATACCACTGGCCACGCCGGCCATTTGGCTGGTAATGCCTAAATCGGCCTCCATGCCGCCTGGCAGGGCAAAGCTAATATTAACCCGGTCCATAAATGACATAATGCAGGCAATTAACACCGGCACAATGATACGCAGCCAACGGGTGCTGGGAATTTTCTCGTTCATATATTTGCACTCTCTATGCAGAGGTTATTGTTTTGATTGAGATCGCGCGGGTACAGAAATAAAAAGCTAATTAATCGATAGCGTTTGGCAGCGCTGCGCCGGCAAACCAGGCGGCGACGTTAGCAAAAACCACTTCGCTCATTTTCTGTCGTGTTTCCTGCGTGGCGCTGGCGACATGCGGCTGCAGCACCACGTTATTGAGGGCGATCAGCGCCGCCGGGACCTGGGGTTCCTGTTCGAAAACATCGAGCCCGGCCCCGGCGATAACGCCGTTTTGTAACGCGTGGATCAACGCCTTTTCATCCACCAGCGAACCGCGGGCAATATTGATAAGCCAGGCATGCGCCGGCATCACGTTAAACACCGAGGCGTCGATGATGCCGCGGTTCGCCTCGCCGCCGGATGCGGCAATCACCAGAAAATCGCTCTCATGCGCCAGGGTATGCAGGTCGGCACACCACTGATAATCGAGGCCCGCTATCTTTTTACGGTCGGTATACAGCACCTGCATATCAAAACCCCGCGCCCGGCGGGCGATCGCCTGGCCAATATTCCCCATACCCAGCAGGCCGATACGCTTCCCGCTGACCTGAGTCGCCAACGGCATACCACCGCTCAGCCAGCGTCCCTCGCGGACAAAGCGATCGCCCTGACAGAGCTGACGGGAACCGGCCAGCAGCAGCCCCATCGCCAGGTCAGCGACATCATTCGTCAACACCCCGGAGGTGATGGTGACGGCAATTTGCCGCGAGCGGGCATACGCCAGATCCACCGCATCGGTACCGACGCCGAAGATGGCAATCAGCCCAGCCTGAGGCAGCAACTCAAGGACGCTGTTTGCTACGCCGACGTCGCCGCGAGTGACCACGACGGCAATGTTCTCTCCTTGCTCACGCAGAAAGGCGATCGGATCGTCCTGCTCGTAGAGACGCAGCAGCGGGAAATGCTCCGCCAGCTGCCGCTGCAGGGTTTCAATTACGGGGGCCACTAAAAGGACGGCGCGGGGAATAACACTCTTCATCAGATCACCTGTTTGACGTTTGGTTACGACGGTAGCCACTATCAAACGGGTTTTTATCGGGGGATTTTGCGATCTGTATCACGCCGAATCGTGTTAAAAATGCGTGTTACCGGACGCGTGATCGTGAAGACAAAACGGCGACCAGACAGGCGATGGACCGCGCGCGCATTAACCTTTCGCTAACACACGACAGGCGCTGGCTGGTGGCCGTTAAATCGTTTCGCCCATCGACAGGCGGTAGTGGAGGTCCACTTTTTCAATGGTGGGCAGTCCTTTGATTTTCTTTATTAAAATCTCTGTCGCCACCTTACCCATCTCGAAGCGCGGCGTCAGGACGCTGGCCAGCCGGGGAGAGACGATCTGGCCGATCTCCAGGCCATGAAAGCCCGCGATAGCCAGCTCCTGGGGCACGCTGATACCGGATGCCAGGCACTCCTGTAACACGCCCACCGCCAGGTCGTCATTAGTGCACAGGATACCGTCCATATCGGCGTACATTTGCCGCGCCAGGGTCATCATGCCGGTGCCAATGGAAACCGACGAGACTTTATTCGGCGCAATGCGCCCCACCGCCAGCCCGGCACTCTCCATCGCCCGACAGTAGCCCAGATAACGCTGCTCGTCGCGGACGTCGGACATCGAGCCGAAGTAGATGATCCGTCGTTTACCGCTGGCCAGCAGCATGGTGGTCATATCGAAGCCGGCCTGGAAGTTATCGAATCCGACGTTGATGCGTCCTGGATTCTCCGCCAGCCCCATCACTTCGGCGATCGGGATCTTCGCGGCATTCAGATACTTGTCCGCCCGCAGGGAGTGCACCGACTCGGTCAGCAGCAGTCCTTTCACATTAAATGCCAGCACGGCGGCAATCTGCTCCTCTTCACGCTGGCGATCGTAGTCGTAATTCACCACCAGCGTCTGGTAACCATGCCCGGCGGCGACAGATTCGATGCCGGCCAGCAGATCGGCAAAAATTTGATTATGAAAGGAGGGAATGAGTACGCCAATCCGCGGCACGGCGACGCTGGTCATCGCCGGATTATCCGGGTCGGGCTGATAGCCGATCTCCGCTATCACGCTGGCAATACGCTCCGCCGTCTCCGGTTTCACCTTTTCCGGGGTGCGCAAATAGCGGCTAACGGTCATCTTGGTTACGCCAGCCAGCTCGGCAATATCATGGAGAGTAATGCGTTGTGCTTTCATCTGTGTGTCCGCCAAATACCTGACTGCTTCAGGCCATTATGCCTGTCGGGGGGGCAAAAGAGAATGCCAGTCCGTAGCCGTTAACCTGTTGAGTCAGCGAGATTTACCGGCAGCGTCACGTTTAAAGTAACCCCTTTTTGTAACACGGTTCCGAGTGATCTTCATCACAGTTTCCCCCGGTAAAAATCCGTGAGATAGGGCACAGGTTTTCTTCAGCCGCTAATCAGGATATCGAGATGAACGATCTTTTCAGCTTACAAGGTAAACGCATTTTAATTACGGGCGCAGGACAGGGGATCGGTTTTGTCATGGCTCAGGGTCTGGCGCAATATGGCGCAGAAATCATTATTAATGACCTTTCTGCCCCGCGAGCGGACGATGCGGTGATGAAGCTCCGCGACGAAGGCGCCACCGCCCATGCTGCGGTATTTAACGTGACCGATGCCGAGGCCGTTGAAGAAGCCATTGCCAATATCGAAGCGCATCTTGGCCCGATTGACGTGTTATTCAATAACGCCGGGATCCAGCGCCGCCACCCGTTTACCGAATTCCCGGTGCAGGAATGGAATGACGTGATTTCAGTTAACCAGACGGCGGTATTTCTCGTCTCTCAGGCCGTCGCGAAGCGCATGGTTGACCGCCAGCAGGGAAAAATCATCAATATCTGCTCCATGCAGAGCGAGCTGGGGCGCGACACCATCACCCCCTACGCCGCCGCCAAAGGCGCGGTGAAGATGCTAACCCGCGGAATGTGCGTTGAGCTGGCGCGGCACAACATTCAGGTCAACGGCATTGCCCCGGGCTACTTTAATACGGCGATGACCCGGACGCTGGTTGAGGATAAGGCGTTTACCGACTGGTTATGCAAACGCACCCCTGCCGCCCGCTGGGGCGATCCGCAGGAGCTGGTCGGCGCTGCCGTCTTTTTATCGTCAAACGCGTCGAATTTCGTCAACGGCCATCTGCTGTTCGTTGACGGCGGCATGCTGGTCGCGGTCTGAGAGAAGGAGCGCATGATGGCAGGACAATGCATTATTTTGATGGGCGTCTCCGGAACCGGCAAATCCACCGTCGGTCAGGCATTGGCCCACGCGCTGGGAGCGAAATTTATCGACGGCGACGACCTTCATCCACGCAACAATATCGTCAAAATGGCCACCAGCCAGCCGCTGAATGATGAGGATCGTCAGCCGTGGCTGACGCGTATCGCCGACGTCATTTTCAGTCTTGAGCAGAAAAACGAGTCAGGTGTATTGGTCTGTTCCGCATTAAAAAAGCGCTATCGCGACCGCCTGCGTGAGGGGAACGCGAAGCTACGCTTCCTGTGGTTGACCGGGGATTATGACTGCATTTTGCAGCGAATGCGCCAGCGTAAAGGCCACTTTATGCCAGAAGCGTTACTGCGTAGCCAGTTTGCCGCCCTGGAGACGCCAGACGCCAGTGAAAGCGATGTTCTGGCCGTCGATATTACCCCCGACATCGCCAGTATTGTCGCTCACTCATTAACGTTACTTCATTCGCAACAACCGCAGAGGATCCCGGCATGATTATCGATACCTTAACCGCCGCCGCCGAAAATGAGCTCTATCCGCCGGTGATCCGCCAGGCGCTGCAGGCCGTGTTACAGCAACAACCGCACGCGCTGCCGCCGGGGAAATATACCGTCGAGAGTGATAATGTGTTTTTTACCGTCGTCGAAGGCCATACCCGGCCGCTGAGCGAGCAACGCCCGGAATATCATCGTCAATATCTCGACATTCACATTGTGCTGAAAGGTGAAGAGATCATCGGTGCCGGGAATAAAGGGCTGCCGGTCGTTGAAGATGGTCACTTCAACACGACGCAGGATATCGGTTTCTGTCAGGCTATCGACAGCGAAACGCTGATTCATCTCTACCCGGAAGAGCTGGCGATCCTCTTCCCTGGCGAATTACACCGCCCGATGGCCTGCCTCGAACAAGGCGCAGCGTTGCGTAAAATCGTGGTTAAAATCGATCGCGCGCTACTGTAACGCGCTCGTTCGGCCCCGCACACTCCCCGCGGGGCCTGGGATAACCATTAGTTATCCAGCTCATCCATGGACTTCACCTGGTCGCGGTTAATCTGCTCCACGCGGCCGGTTTCGGCATTTTTGTATGAGACGAGGCCGGTGTCATCATCCACCTGCGGTTTGCCGCTGGTGACAATGGTCTTGCCATCGGTGGTTTTGATCGACTGATTCGATGAGCAGCCGGCCACGAACATGATTGCCGTCGCTGCCAGTGCGGATGCCACCAGAATATTGTTCCGCATTGTATCCTCCTGTCTTTTCATCAATAGGTATCGTTATGGTACTCACTATAGTTAGCCTGACCCGACAGGTGGTTAAAAGCAGAACTCTCCGAAGATGACTGCAGCCAAAAAAAAGGGCTGACGATGTCGTCAGCCCTGGTTTGTTGCTCTCCGGCCAGGCCGGCGCGCTTATTTGGTGATTTGCGCGTGCATTTCCTGAACCGAAATCACCTTCTCGGTGGCGTCAGCGTTCAGCGCCATCGCGGTGGCAAAGCCGCCGTTCAGGGTGGTGTCGTAATGCACCTTGTACTGCAGCGCGCTGCGGCGAATCAGCTTGGAGTCTTCAATCGCCTGGCGACCTGCGGTGGTGTTGATGATGTAGGTGTATTCGCCATTCTTGATACGGTCCTGAATGTGCGGACGACCTTCATGCACCTTGTTCACCAGACGCGGGTTGATACCGGCTTCGCCCAGTACAATCGCCGTACCGTGGGTCGCATCCAGCTCAAAGCCAAACTTCAGCAGCTTCGCCGCCAGGTCAACCACGCGCTCTTTATCGCCTTCGCGGACGGAGAGCAGCGCGCGGCCCTGTTTCTTCATGGTTGAGTTGCTGCCCAGCTGCGCTTTGGCGAACGCTTCCGCGAAGGTACGACCCACGCCCATCACTTCCCCGGTAGAGCGCATTTCAGGCCCTAACAGCGGGTCAACGCCCGGGAATTTGTTGAACGGCAGAACCACCTCTTTCACCGAGTAGTACGGCGGGATGATCTCTTTGGTCACGCCCTGCTGCGCCAGCGTCTTACCGGCCATTACGCGCGCCGCGACTTTCGCCAGCGGGACGCCGGTGGCTTTGGAGACGAATGGTACGGTACGCGCCGCACGCGGGTTCACTTCAATCAGATAAACTTCGTTATCTTTCACCGCGAACTGGACGTTCATCAGGCCGCGAACCTGCAACTCGAAAGCCAGCTTCTGCACCTGCTCGCGCATCACATCCTGAATTTCCTGGCTCAGCGTATACGCTGGCAGGGAACAGGCTGAGTCGCCGGAGTGTACGCCCGCCTGCTCGATATGCTCCATGATGCCGCCAATCAGCACCATCTCGCCATCGCAGATGGCGTCGACATCCACTTCAATCGCGTCATCGAGGAAGCGATCCAGCAGTACCGGTGCATCGTTGGAGACGCTAACCGCGGTCTGGAAGTAGCGGCGCAGATCCTGCTCGTCGTAAACAATTTCCATCGCCCGGCCGCCGAGCACGTAAGACGGCCGAACCACCAGCGGGTAGCCAATCTCTTTCGCTCTCTCTACCGCCTGCTCAATGGCAGTGACGGTGGCGTTCGCCGGCTGCTTCAGCTTCAGACGGTCAACCGCATGCTGGAAGCGCTCACGGTCTTCCGCGCGGTCGATAGCGTCCGGGCTGGTGCCGATAACCGGTACGCCTGCGGCTTCCAGGGCGCGCGCCAGCTTCAGCGGCGTCTGGCCGCCGTACTGCACGATAACGCCCTTCGGCTTCTCGATGCGCACGATTTCCAGCACGTCTTCCAGGGTCACCGGCTCGAAGTACAGACGGTCGGAGGTGTCATAGTCGGTAGACACGGTTTCCGGGTTACAGTTGACCATGATGGTCTCGTAACCGTCTTCGCGCAGCGCCAGAGAGGCGTGTACGCAGCAGTAGTCAAATTCGATACCCTGGCCGATACGGTTCGGGCCGCCGCCGAGGACCATGATTTTATCGCGGTCAACGGACGGGTTGGACTCACACTCTTCTTCATAAGTGGAGTACATGTAGGCGGTATCGGTGGCGAATTCGGCGGCGCAGGTGTCCACGCGCTTGTAGACCGGATGCAGGTCATACTGGTCGCGCAGCTTGCGAATTTCCGCTTCCCGCACGCCCGCCAGTTTCGCCAGACGCGCATCGGCAAAGCCTTTACGCTTCAGGGTACGCAGGAAGTCGGCGTCGAGGCCGTTGATGCCCACTTCCACCACTTTCTCTTCCAGACGCACCAGCTCTTCAATCTGCACCAGGAACCAGCGGTCGATATTGGTCAGGTTGAAGACGCCGTCTACCGAGAGGCCGGCGCGGAAGGCATCCGCGATGTACCAGATACGCTCGGCGCCAGCGTCTTTCAGCTCGCGGCGAATTTTAGTCAGCGCTTCCGGGTCGTCGAGGCTCACTTTCGGGTCGAAGCCGGTGGCGCCCACTTCCAGGCCGCGCAGCGCTTTCTGCAGCGATTCCTGCTGGGTGCGGCCAATGGCCATCACTTCGCCGACGGATTTCATCTGGGTGGTCAGACGGTCGTTCGCGCCAGCGAATTTTTCGAAGTTGAAGCGTGGAATTTTGGTGACCACGTAGTCGATGGACGGCTCGAAGGAAGCCGGAGTGCGGCCGCCGGTGATGTCGTTCATCAGCTCGTCAAGGGTGTAGCCCACTGCCAGCTTGGCCGCCACTTTAGCAATCGGGAAGCCGGTGGCTTTCGAGGCCAGCGCCGAAGAGCGGGAGACGCGCGGGTTCATTTCGATAACGATCAGGCGACCGTCTTTCGGGTTCACCGAGAACTGCACGTTAGAGCCGCCGGTTTCCACACCGATTTCACGCAGGACCGCCATCGAGGCGTTACGCATGATTTGGTATTCTTTGTCGGTCAGGGTCTGCGCCGGGGCAACGGTGATGGAGTCGCCGGTATGGATCCCCATGGCATCGAAGTTTTCAATCGAGCAGACGATGATGCAGTTGTCGTTCTTATCGCGCACCACTTCCATCTCGTACTCTTTCCAGCCGATCAGCGATTCATCGATCAGCAGTTCGTTGGTCGGAGAGAGATCCAGGCCGCGTTCGCAGATTTCTTCGAACTCTTCGCGGTTATAGGCTATACCGCCGCCGGTGCCGCCCATCGTAAAGGACGGACGGATAATGCACGGGAAGCCAACGTCGGCGGCAACCGCCAGCGCTTCTTCCATGGTGTGGGCGATGCCGGAGCGCGCGGTGTCGAGGCCGATTTTCTTCATCGCCACGTCGAAGCGACGACGGTCTTCCGCTTTATCAATCGCGTCCGCAGTGGCGCCGATCATGGTCACGCCGAACTCTGCCAGCACGCCCTGACGTTCCAGCTCCAGCGCACAGTTCAGCGCGGTCTGGCCGCCCATGGTCGGCAGCACGGCATCCGGGCGCTCTTTTTCGATAATTTTACGTACCACTTCCCAGTGAATCGGCTCGATGTAGGTCGCATCAGCCATTTCCGGGTCGGTCATGATGGTCGCTGGGTTGGAGTTCACCAGAATAACGCGGTAGCCCTCTTCACGCAGGGCTTTACAGGCCTGCGCGCCGGAGTAGTCAAACTCACACGCCTGACCGATAACAATCGGGCCCGCGCCCAGAATCAGGATACTTTTTATGTCTGTACGTTTTGGCATTGCTCTTTTACTCCTGATTATTTCGCGGACTGACGGTAGAGCTCAATTAACTCGATAAAGTGGTCGAACAGCGGCGCGGCATCATGCGGCCCCGGGCTCGCTTCAGGGTGCCCCTGGAAGCTAAACGCCGGTTTGTCGGTACGATGAATGCCCTGCAGGGTGCCGTCGAACAGCGACTTGTGGGTCACGCGCAGGTTGGCCGGCAAGGTGGCTTCGTCAACCGCAAAACCGTGGTTCTGCGCGGTGATCATCACCACATTGTTATCAATATCTTTCACCGGATGGTTGCCGCCGTGGTGGCCGAACTTCATCTTAATGGTCTTCGCACCGCTCGCCAGCGCCAGCAGCTGATGGCCAAGGCAGATACCGAATACCGGAATATCGGTCTCAAGGAATTTTTCAATCGCGTCGATAGCGTAATCGCACGGCGCCGGGTCGCCTGGGCCGTTAGAGAGGAAAATACCGTCCGGATTCATTTTCAGCACGTCTTCGGCAGAGGTCTGCGCCGGCACCACCGTCAGGCGGCAGCCGCGGTCCACCAGCATGCGCAGGATGTTGCGTTTCGCGCCGAAGTCATACGCCACAACATGGAACGGCAGCTCGCTTTCCGCTTTCGCTTCCGGCAGGTCGCCCGCCAGAGTCCAGCTGCCCTGCGTCCAGCTGTAGGTTTCTGCGGTGGTCACTTCCTTCGCCAGATCCATGCCGTTCAGACCCGGGAACGCTTTCGCTTTCTCCAGCGCCAGCTGAGCATCCGGGCTGTCGCCCGCGATGATGCAGCCGTTCTGCGCCCCTTTCTCACGCAGCAGACGCGTCAGCTTGCGGGTATCGATATCGGCAATCGCCACGATGTTATGGCGCTTCAGATAAGAAGAAAGATCTTCAGTATTGCGGAAGTTGCTGGCAATCAGCGGCAGATCGCGGATCACCAGACCCTGAGCATGTACCTGAGAAGATTCTTCATCGGCGGCGTTGGTGCCGACATTACCAATATGAGGATAAGTAAGAGTGACGATTTGGCGGGAATAGGAAGGATCAGTGAGGATTTCTTGATAACCGGTCATTGAAGTATTGAAAACGACTTCCCCAACCGCCGTGCCGGTTGCCCCGATGGCCCGACCGTGAAACTGGGTTCCGTCTTCCAGAACCAATAGCGCTGACTTAATCAAAACACCCTCCAGAGAATATCCACTCACTTTATTTGCATATTAATTCATAAACACGATCTGAATCAATGCAAATCTGTTGCCCGCAGATTTTTGGCAAACGGCGGCATTCTGGAGAGATGTCGGATAAAAGTCAACTTAAAGCGGAGATTTTTAATGTCATTTTACGTCACTGGCGCATAACATGTGATTTTTACGCCAAAAAGATCAACAAACCTGGCTGAGAAAACGCTTGCGGACGGGAAAGAGTGTAAAACCTGGCGACGAAGCGCTAAAAAGTGGACCAAATGGTCAAAATTTACATTTCATTCACCAAAAACAGCATGAATATTATTATTTATAGCTATCACAACGTAAAACACACACCAAACCCATAAAAATAAAAAAGGGCAACAATATATTGCCCCTTGCATCAATAACTTATTGATTGCAATAACCACATCACGATGGGTAATAATCGTTATAAACTGTTCAAATCCAGCACATCACGCATGTCAAACAGACCATTTTTCTTGTCTTTCAGCCATAATGCAGAGCGAACCGCGCCATTAGCAAAGGTCATCCGGCTGGAGGCTTTATGGGTGATTTCAATACGCTCACCGATATCAGCAAACATCGCCGTATGTTCGCCGACGATATCGCCCGCACGGACGGTGGCGAAGCCAATGGTGCCCGGAACGCGTTCGCCGGTATGACCTTCACGACTGTAGACGGCGCATTCCTTCAGATCTTTGTTCAATGCTCCGGCGATCGCTTCGCCCATCGCCAGCGCGGTGCCTGACGGCGCATCCACTTTATGCCGGTGGTGCGCTTCGATAATTTCGATGTCGGTGTAGTCGCCCATCACCTTTGCCGCCTTCTCCAGCAGCTTTAACAGGACGTTGACGCCGACGCTAAAGTTAGCGGCGAAGACAATGGCAATCTCCTGCGCGGCGTCGCGAATCGCCTGCTTGCCAGCGTCGTCAAAACCGGTGGTGCCGATGACCATCCCTTTGCCGTGCTCGCGGCAAAACGCCAGATGATTCAGCGTGCCTTCCGGGCGGGTAAAATCGATCAACACGTCGAAATCATCTTTTACCGCCGTCAGGCTGCTCTGCACCGCGACGCCCGCTTTGCCGGCGCCCGCCAGCTCCCCGGCGTCGCTGCCCACCAGGCTTGACCCTTCGCGCTCCAGCGCCGCGCCCAGCGCCACGCCTTCCATCTGCAATGCAGCCTGAATTAACTGGCGTCCCATCCGGCCGCCCGCGCCGGCGATGGCCACGCGGATTTGTGCATCATGCATAGCTATTCTCTTTTGTTAACATTACGTAAATTGTTTTCAGAGTAACCAGCCCGTCAGCGGGCCGCTACTCAAAAACGCCGATAATTAGAAATTTATGACAAACGGCGGACGATATCAGTAAAAACTATACGATTGTGCCGCAATTCCATGTTTACGTAGTGACAACCGGGAAGGCTAATGATGGCGCCTTCGCCCGTACAGTGCGGGCGAAGGCGGTGTTGCAGTGGGTTACAGCGGGAAAAGCGCGCCGGCGGGAAACGTGGATAAAAACCAGGTCACCGCCAGCAGATCGGCGCTGCCGCCGGGGCTGAGATGGCGGGCAATCAGCTCATCGTCAAACTGGCGCAGCGCCTCCAGCCCGCCGTCCGCCAGCACGCCGCCCTGCCACAGCAGTCGCTGCGCCTCCTGCTGGACAAAGTTCAGCCCGGCAAGCCCGCCGCGCGAGACCAGGTTGGTGTCATCATTCCACGCCATCAGATGCAGCAGGGTTTGCAGCAGCGCCAGATTGCTGTCGCCGGTCTCTTCCATCATGCGGGTAAAGACTGGCAAGGCCTGGGTACGCACCGTCAGGAAACCGCTCTCCGCCTCGCCGCGGGCCCCGGGGAGACCATAACGCAGAAAATGAGCCTCGCCTTTACTTAGCCGTTCCCCGCCAGCAGA
This sequence comes from Klebsiella sp. X1-16S-Nf21, assembly GCF_002837615.1. Taxonomy (NCBI): domain Bacteria; kingdom Pseudomonadati; phylum Pseudomonadota; class Gammaproteobacteria; order Enterobacterales; family Enterobacteriaceae; genus Klebsiella; species Klebsiella sp. X1-16S-Nf21. Next base: position 6,517 of record NZ_PJDK01000042.1, on the reverse strand, counting down.
AGACAATTCCTGCATAACCATGCCGCGACAGAAGCGCGCCACCTGGTCGCAAAGCCGGTGCTGCTCTATCGGCTCACCTTTCGACACCAGCCTGCCCGCCGCCGCGCTGAGCAGGCCAAAAGCGAAGATCGCCCCGCGATGGGTATTCACCCCGCCGGTGGCCTCCAGCATATCGTTCTCACAGGCCATCCCCACCGGGCGCAGCATCATCAATACCTGCTCCGGCGCGACCGCCGCAGTATCGTGGCCCATGATGAAAAATTTCTCCATCCATGGCGCCACCACCGCGGTGCTGGCCTCAAACGAGGCCAGATCCATATCCCGGTGCGCGCCAGCGTTACGAATATCCACCAACCCGGGCTTAGGGGTCAGGCGAACTTCGGTCAACAGCGCGCGCTCTACCGCGCTGACCACCTCTTCGGCACTCAGTGGCTTCACGCGCCGCACACGCGCCGGATTAATTAACACGTCGCTCATGGCCTTTCCCCTCTGCGTTTAGTCGCTGTTTTTCACCTGACGAATCACATCGATGACCGAACCGTCGCGATAGCGCACGACCGCCACCACCCGATCGGTAAATTCGATCGGCTGCGGCTTGCCGGTTAGCAGTTCCGCACGCTGCTGCAGCTCCTCAATGGTCATCAGCGGAATGCCTGCGCTGCGCAAATTGTCGATCAGGTCCTGACGTGCCGGGTTGACCGCTATGCCGTGGTCAGTGACCAGCACATCCACGCTGGCTCCCGGCGTCACGCGGGTCAGCACTTTTTCCACGACGCAGGGAATTCGCCCGCGAACTAACGGCGCGGTAATGATGGTCAGATCCGCGCCGGCGGCGGTATCGCTATGTCCGCCGGATGCGCCGCGCAGCACGCCGTTAGAGCCGGTCATCACGTTGACGTTAAAGTCGGTATCGATTTCCAGCGCGCTGAGCATTACCACGTTTAAGCGCTCGCAGGAGGCGCCTTTAGAGCCTGGGCTGGCATACTGATTGGTGGAGATCTCGACGTGGTTCGGGTTCTGCGCCAGCGAACGCGCGGCGTCGCCATCGAACGACTGGGTATCGAGCAGCGTTTTGATCAGCCCCTTTTCGTGCAGATCGACCATCGTGCCGGTGATGCCGCCGAGGCCGAAGCTGGCGGTAATGCCGTTACGGCGCATTTTGTCTTCGAGGAAGCGGCTCACCGCCAGCGAGGCGCCGCCGGTGCCAGTCTGCAGCGAGAAACCGTCTTTAAAGTAACCGGAATGCTCGACCACCTTCGCCGCCTGGCGGGCAATCAGCAGTTCGCGCGGGTTGCTGGTCAGACGGATCGCGCCAGCGGTGATTTTTTGCGGATCGCCGACTTCGTCCACCTGGACGATCAGATCCACCTGATCCTGGGCAATGCTGGCCGGATAGTTTGGGTAATCCACCCACGCTTCGGTCAACAGCACTACGCATTTGGCATGTTCCGCATCAACGCGCGCATAGCCCAGCGAACCGCAGCGCGACTTACCGCTAAAGCCGTTGGCATTGCCAAACTCATCGCAGCAAGGGACGCCGAGAAACGCCACATCAATCGACAGTTCGCCGCTTTGGATCAGCTGTACGCGACCGCCGTGGGAGTGGATCTGCACCGGGTTTTCCATCAGGCCGGCGGAGATCTCCTCGCCCAGCTTGCCGCGCAGACCGGAGGTGTAGATCTGGCGGATCACGCCATTTTTAATATGCTCGATCAGCGGCCAGTGGGCGTCGATCAGCGAACTGGATGCCAGGGTCAGATCGCGAAAGCCCATTTCCGCCAGCGTTGCCATGACCATGTTGACCACTTTGTCACCGCCGCGAAACGCGTGGTGGAACGAAATGGTCATGCCGTTTTGCAGGCCGGAGCGACGGATTGCCGTTTCCAGCGAGTCGCAAATTTTACGCTGGCGCTTTTCTGTTTCACTGGCCAGCCACGGACTTTTCGCCGTCACGCCCGCATAAGGGGTCAGTCCTTCCGGCATCACGTACTGCTGATTAAGCATTGCTACTGTCTCTTTCATCTTGTTCCCCTTAATCACGAATCCCGGAAGCCGAGAGCGCCACCACTTTGCGAGCGTGGTCGATAATCGGTCCATCGATCATCTTGCCGTTGAGCGACACCACGCCCAGACCGCGCGACTCTGCCTCTTCCGCGGCGGCAATCACCTCCAGCGCATGGTCGACCTCTTTGCGCGTCGGGGCATAGACCTGATGCAGGAGTTCAATTTGTCGTGGGTTGACCAGCGATTTGCCATTGAAGCCGAGGTTTTTCGCCAGATTCGCTTCCGCGAGGAACCCCTCTTCGTTGTTGATATCCGACCACACCACGTCATAGGCGGCGATGCCGGCAACGCGCGCGGCATGCAGTACCGCACAGCGGGCGTAGAACAGTTCAGTGCCGTCGCCGCGAGAAGTGCCCATATCCATAACGTAATCGAAAGCCGCCAGCGCGATCGCTGCCAGACGCGGGCTGGCGCGGGCGATCTCCACCGCGTTCACCACGCCCAGCGCCGACTCGATCGCCGCCATTAACTTGGTGCTGCCCACTTCCCGGCCGCATTCGCGTTCAATCCGCTCAACGTGCGCTTCCAGTTCATGGATATCTTCTTTGCTGTCGGTTTTCGGCAGACGTACCATGTCCACACCCGCGCGTACCACCGCTTCAAGGTCGGCAAGACCAAACGGCGTATTCAGTGGGTTAATGCGCACCACGGTTTCGATATCCTGATACAGAGGATGCTGCAGCGCCTGATACACCAGCAGACGAGCGGTATCTTTCTCGCGCAGCGAAACGGCATCTTCCAGGTCGAACATCACCGCATCAGCGCCGTAGACGAATGACGTGCTTAACATGGCGGCATTGGCGCCAGGGATGAACAGCATACTGCGACGTGGTTTCATAACTGGCTCCATTGCAATTGAGACTGTTGCGCCGCGCGCAGCGCCGCAGCCTGTACGCGGGCCCGCAGTACGCACTCCAGGGCGCCTTTATCATCGACCACCACGTTGGCCTGCTTCACGCCAAGCTGCGCCAGCGTTTCTCTGACCACCTGCTCAATCGCAGCGCCAAACTGTTGTTTCACAATGCTGTCGATTTCCATCTGAATGCCCGGCTGCGCCGCCGGTCCAATCCTGACCATCACATCGCTGGACTCCAGCGTGCCGGCCAGGGCGTCAATCTTCATTTCCATAGGGGAAAATCCTTAGTTAGGGCGTATAAATCAGGCGGTTTGATGTTCGCTCTCCGCCAGTTGCATCAGAAAAGAGAGGGTGCCCGGCGGCACCAGCGCCGCGACGGCTTGCCAGTTGCGCTGTCGGTACAGCTCGCGCACGCGGGAAGCGGATATCGGCCCGCCGTTTTTTTCGATGCGCGCCAGCTCCACAACTTCAACAGGCGGAGCGTCACCGGGCGCTTCCAGCAACGCCTTCATGCGCTGGTTGTAGCTACGGGTCAGCGAACACAGCGGCTCGGTGCCGACAAAGCGATGGGTTATCTGCAGCGCCGGGGCCAGGCGTTCACGGAATATCTGCAGGTCAATCTGGCTGTGGCAGTCATCGACCACGCCCTGTTCTTTGAGGAAGTAGCCGGGAAACGTCGCCCGCGAGATGAGGTATGCCGAACCGGGATGCAGCGTCACTTTGTCGATGCCGGCGATACCTTTTTCGATAAGCGTAAAGCGATCGTGATAGGAAAAGCAGGAGGCATCTTCCTTCACGACAAACAGATGTAACCAGTCGCACTGGCGTGCCGCCTGCTCCACCAGCCAACGGTGGCCGAGGGTAAACGGATTGGCATTCATCACAATGGCGCCGATTTTGCGCCCCGGCTGACGGTACATCGCCAGCTGTCGGCAATAGCGCGTCAGCCGTTCGCGGCTGTTTTCCATTAATACGGCGCGATCGCCCGCCTGGGCAATTGGCCAGAAGCCTGCCCCGGAAAATAGCGCAGCGTTACTGGGTTTAGTGAATAAAAACAGCTCGCTGCGCCTCAGCTCATAGGCCAGCGTCAGGAGCTCGGTCAGTAATTTAAGGCTCAGCCCCTCCCCCTGCAGCGAGGGATCGATGGCGATGCATTTCAGCACATTGCCGGCGATAGCACCGCAGCCGACCAGCCGCTGCTGATACTCGGCGATAATCGCCATTTCGCAGTCGGCCTCTAACGACAGTTGATGCTGGCGGAGAAACCGATCGATCGCCTCTCGCCGCGGTTTATCTTTTAATAGCTGAACGCGTTTTAATATCAGTGTCATTTTTTAGCGCTTCATCATTTCAAAACGAACTGTATTTCGCCAGCGTTCGGCTATGGATTCTTGTATTCAAGTCACAGTTTTTCTCGTGGCTTAATTGGCTTTATGGTTTTTATGTTGTTAATTAATTCAGAATCATAAAAACAATTAAATTAATAAAAAACACGAGTATTCAGTGAAGATAATCACACCTTACCCATGGGTCTATTTATTACTATGCGCCGGTCTTACTACTCCATCAATAAACAGGATAACGTTTATGACTAACATGAGTCAGGCTCCGGCAGCGGAGAAGAAGGGCGTTAACGACCTGCTGGGATTTAAAATCTTCGGCATGCCGCTACCCCTTTATGCGTTTGCGTTAATTACGCTATTACTTTCACATTTCTATAACGCTTTACCCACCGACATCGTCGGCGGATTCGCCATCATGTTTATTATCGGCGCCATATTCGGTGAAATTGGCAAACGCCTGCCAATATTCAACAAATATATCGGTGGCGCTCCGGTGATGATTTTCCTGGTGGCGGCTTATTTCGTCTATGCCGGTATTTTCACGCAGAAAGAGATAGATGCTATCAGCAACGTGATGGATAAAAGTAACTTCCTTAACTTATTTATCGCGGTATTAATCACCGGTGCAATCCTGTCGGTAAACCGCCGCCTGCTGCTGAAATCACTGCTCGGCTATATTCCAACCATCCTGATGGGCATTGTCGGCGCGTCGATTTTCGGCATCGCTATCGGTCTGGTGTTCGGGATTCCGGTGGATCGCATCATGATGCTCTACGTCCTGCCGATCATGGGTGGCGGCAACGGCGCGGGCGCAGTCCCCCTGTCGGAGATCTACCACTCCGTCACTGGTCGTTCTCGCGAAGAATATTACTCTACTGCCATCGCTATCCTGACCATCGCCAACATCTTCGCCATCGTCTTTGCCGCGATACTCGATATCATCGGTAAAAAGCACACCTGGCTGAGCGGCGAAGGCGAACTGGTGCGTAAAGCCTCATTCAAAGTGGAAGACGATGAAAAAGCGGGACAAATCACCCATCGTGAAACCGCCGTTGGCCTGGTGCTGTCCACTACCTGTTTCCTGCTGGCCTACGTCGTCGCCAAGAAAATCCTGCCCAGCATTGGCGGCGTTTCGATTCACTACTTCGCGTGGATGGTATTGATCGTTGCGGCGCTAAACGCCTCCGGCCTGTGCTCACCAGAAATCAAAGCCGGCGCCAAGCGTCTGTCTGATTTCTTCTCCAAACAGTTGCTGTGGGTACTGATGGTCGGCGTCGGCGTCTGCTACACCGACCTGCAGGAAATCATCAATGCCATTACTGTCTATAACGTTGTTATCGCCGCCGTAATCGTTATCGGCGCAGTGCTCGGCGCGGCGATCGGCGGCTGGCTGATGGGCTTCTTCCCAATTGAATCGGCGATCACGGCGGGCCTGTGTATGGCCAACCGCGGCGGCTCCGGCGACCTGGAAGTTCTCTCTGCTTGTAACCGTATGAACCTTATCTCTTATGCGCAAATCTCCTCCCGTTTGGGCGGGGGTATTGTGTTGGTCATCGCCAGCATCGTGTTCGGCATGATGGTTTAACCCATTTGCACGATGGCACGTTGAACTGACAGGTGAAGAACGTATCAGGGTCCTATGCCGGGAGCGGCAGAGGGAAATCCACCCTGCTCCTTAGCCGGAAACGCCAGAAACCTTGTCAGGCAGCGCGCCATCGTGCCTCTATTTGAGATGTACCAATGACTGACAATGCCGTCCTGTTAGGCGAAGGCTTCACCCTGATGTTTCTCGGCATGGGCTTTGTGCTGGTGTTCCTGCTGCTGCTCATCTTTGCCATCCGGGGAATGTCCCTCGCCGTCAACCGCCTGTTTCCCGAGCCGCCTGCCGCCCCCAAACCGGCCCCGGCCGCGCCCGCCGACGACTTCGCCCGCTTAAAGCCGGCGATTGTCGCCGCCATTCACCACCATCGCCGTCTTCACCCTTAATTCACGGAGGAATTTATGACCGTTGCCATTACCGATGTCGTCCTGCGCGACGCCCACCAGTCCCTGTTCGCCACCCGTCTGCGTCTCGACGATATGCTCCCCGTCGCCGCTCAGCTGGATGACGTCGGCTACCGCTCGCTGGAGTGCTGGGGCGGCGCCACCTTTGACGCCTGCATCCGCTTCCTCGGCGAGGACCCGTGGGTCCGCCTGCGCGAGCTGAAAAAGGCGATGCCGAAGACCCCGCTGCAGATGCTGCTCCGCGGCCAGA
>NZ_PJDK01000041.1:0-54180 GCF_002837615.1 Klebsiella sp. X1-16S-Nf21 | reverse complement strand
CAGCCCAGGCCGGATTGTTCGGGTTATGGTTCAGGAAATCACGCCACAGCACTTCGGCAATGTCAGCCATACCCATCGGGGCCCCCGGGTGGCCGGATTTGGCTTTCTGTACAGCGTCCATGCTCAGGGCGCGCAGCGCGTTGGCGCATTGGCAGCGAATGGTTTTTGTCGTCTTCATCAGTCTTTATCCCTGCGGCTTACAGCATCTGCTGAATCTGTTGTTCCAGTTTCACCTGATCGACAGCAAACAGTCGGATCCCTTCCGCTAGTTTTTCCACTGCCATGGGATCCTGATGATGCTGCCAGAGAAACTCCGCCTGCGTCATCGGGCTGGGACGAGTTTCCGTCACGCAGCCGGGGGTCAACTGACGGGTCAACACTCCTTCGCTGGCCGCCAGCTCGTCCAGCAGTGCCGGAGAGATAGTCAGGCGATCGCAGCCCGCCAGCGCCTGGATCTGCTCAATACGACGGAAGCTGGCGCCCATTACCACCGTGTCATAGCCATGGGATTTGTAATACTGATAAATCTGGCGCACAGAGACCACGCCCGGATCGCTGTCCACCTGATAGGCTGACTGCGGCTGGTGCTTCTGATACCAGTCGTAGATGCGGCCCACAAAGGGCGAGATGAGAAAGACGCCCGCTTCGGCGCATGCCCGGGCCTGAGCGAAAGAGAACAGCAGCGTCAGGTTGCAGTTTATACCGCTCTGCTCCAGCTCTTCGGCAGCGCGAATGCCCTCCCAGGTGGCGGCGAGCTTAATTAGAATCCGCTCGGGACCAATGCCATTTTTTTCATATAACTGGATGAGCTTGCGCGCCTTCGCGACGCACATCCCGCGATCCCAGGCAAAGCGGGCATCCACTTCGGTGGAGATACGCCCGGGCACATGGCGCAGCACCTCGCTGCCGATATCCACTGCCACCTGATCGCAGGCGTTAATCAATTGTGTTTCTGCGCTGCCTCCCTGGCGGCGTGCCTTGCCAATCGCATCGGCAATCAGCGGCTGATACTGCGGCAGCTGCGCGGCCTTCAGCACCAGCGAGGGGTTGGTGGTCGCATCCTGGGGTGCAAACTTTTTAATCGATTCAATATCGCCGGTATCAGCAACAACCGTGGTGTATTTTTTCAGTTCGTCTAACTGGCTCATCATCTGTTCCTTATCTTACGACTGCGGAGATTAATCTCTGGCATGCTGGTGTTCGTAATAATCAATACGTTCCACTTTGGGCGCGGAGCCGCCGCCTTCATATTCGGACTCAAGCCACGCCTGAATAATTTTTTTGCCCAGCTCAGTGCCAATCACCCGCGCGCCGAGGGTAATAATCTGCGCGTTGTTACTTTTACGCGCTCGCTCAGCGGAGAAGGTATCGTGACACTGGGCGGCACGGACCCCGGGGACTTTATTGGCCACAATACTCATCCCAATGCCGGTACCGCAGATCAGAATGCCGCGCTCGTGTTCGCCCTGTTTAATCGACATCGCCACCGCATGGGCAACATCCGGATAAACGGTACTCCCCTGGCGCTTATCGCTGCTGTAATCCGCGACGTTTATTCCCAGCCCATTCAAATAAGCGACGATAGTATCGCGAAAAGCATAGGCGGCATCATCCGCACCAATAGCGATTGTTTTCATGGTTATTTCCTTAATTTAACAGTACGTCTTAATGACAATTCGGGTAAAACGAAATTTGGTCGCCGGGCTGAATAATTTGTGGTGGTTCGCCGTAAAGGTGTACCGTCCCGGGTAATTCAGCGATATCTGCGCCATCAAAATTTAGCGTGATATGGCCAAGCTGTCGTAAATTTGCCGTTGCCACACTGCCTACCGCGGTCACCCGATAATTTTTATCATTTAATTTCATTCGCTGACCGGGCGATAACTCGGCGGTCAGTTCGCTGGCCTGGTGTACGGCGCAATAACTCGCAATATCGTCGGGAACGGCATCGGAGAATAAAATAAGCCGCTGCTCCCGCAAAGAGCACTCAACATATTCCCCGACGGCGGTAATTCGTAATGAATACAACGGCACGCTCATACTATTTGTGTCCTTTGGCGGCAGGGGAAGATAATGTCACGCTCTCTTCACTTTTCGCGTCTTTCAAAGGTTCAGCGGCTGGCGCCCGCTTTTTCAGCCGTTTATCAAACCAGGCGACCAGTATCGGCGCGGTGATCATGGTGATAATGCTCGCCGTCGCCAGCTGCGCGGTGGCGGCATCCACGTACATCGCCAGCGAAGGATCCGCCTGGGCAACCATCGCCGGCGTCAGCGCTGAGCTGGCGGCGGTGGTTCCCAGCGCGGCGCCCAGCGCGCTTTTCTTCTTCAAAAACAGGTTGTAGATAAAGTAGAACACAATCCCGGTGAGCGCGGAGATAATCCCCAACAGGATCCCGGACAACCCGGCGGTGAACACCGTATTGATACTGGAATTGGCGCCGATGGCGAACGACATAATAATGATCACCAGCGGCTGCGCCGCGGCGCATAACTGTTTAAAACGTTCGTCCAGATTGCCCCACAGCATGCCAATCAGCAGTGGGATCAGCATCGACAGCAGCGCGGCGAAGGGAATATTGGCCAGGCCGCTGACGCCCAGTACCATCATGGTAACAAACGGACCATCCTTGATGCAGAACACGGAGATCGCCCCGGCATCACTGGCATCGCCATAGTTGCTGCACAATGCGATATAGAGGGAGCTGTTCGAGCTGGTCAGGCAGGCAATCAGCGCCAGGGTCGATATCCCGAGAAATCCGCTCGGGCCAAACAACGTTCCCGCGGCCCATACCGCCAGGGCCCCGGCCAGACATTTGAGAAACAGCAGCACGGCGCCTTTATAGAGCGGCAAACCGGCCTGACGGATATTGATTGAGGTTCCGCAAATGAGCAAAAATATGCCCATCATGGCGCTGGAACCGACTTTAAATAAAGCGGTGGTTGGGCCGCCAATGCTGAGCACCTGGGGAGCAAAGGTATTAATCAATATTGCCACCAGCAGTGGAATAATGATTAGCCCACCGGGCACCTTATTCATTTTCTCAAGTATATTAATATTCATAGGGTGACTCTTAAATTAAGATTTAACAGAGATAACGACGCAATACTACCCTGACGACCATTACGTCGTTTATTTTTTATTAGATGACTGGGTTATTGCTGTGCTTCTTGATAAATTCGGTCAACAATGATGCCAATAATATCTTCCGGTCCGGTTAACCCTCCTTTTCCGACACAAATTAAGCCGGCATAATCACCACCAATAATCCGCACCATATCGGTTTGCGGGATGACATAGTCAATCATTTCTATTCCGGTCGCGCCCAGCTCTTTTAGGACATTGACCATGGTGTCACCGCCGGTCATATACAATCCTTTAATTTCACCCGACGCACAGTTAAGCACCTCGCGTACAATACTGCCCAATCCGTGGTTAATATTTTGCGCAGCCTCACCGTGGGCCAGACCAAATCTCTGCTCCTCTTCCTGAAGGTTTAGCAACCGCCCGGTCAAGGCGGATTCAAAAACAAAGAGCGCGTTGTGCTGCGCCGGAACGCACTGTCGGGCATGCTGTACCACGCGATTGACTTCAATCTCAGCGGCGTTTTTCCTGTCAACCAACAGCTCGGCATCAACCGGGATATGGCAGACCCGGTCATCCCTGGCGATCAAATACTGGAGCTGTTTTTTGGTTACTGGCGTTGCGCTGCCGGCAACGATCAAAATCGAGCCGCGCTGGCCGTCCGCTGTCAGGCTCGCGGGCGCGCTGCTCCGCGCTTCGCGCATCAGGCCGCGACGAACCGCCAGCCGTTCGGTAAAGGGCCCCGGATCGACGGCCAGCACGTTCCAGTTCAGGGCCACTACCGCCCCGGCGATGGCATCGACATCGTCGACGGTTATCGCATCGACCACTATCACCCGCACGCCGCGTTGCTGTTGCTCCTGCAAATCCTGCTGGATTTGCCCTTCGCCTTTCATCACCGACGTCAGCGCGATATGCCCGACCTGATGATGGGTCTGCGCCGCCAACAGTCCCGGCACCCACGACTCGGTGACCGGGGTACGTACATCGCGAGCCACATCGGTCCGCGACAGGGCTACCGAATCAATCACCGAATAACCGCCGACGAGAATACGCCGTGACTGCGGCATCGCCGGCACCACAACCGCCACCGTCTCCTGCGGCAGTTGTTCCAGCATGGCATCGATTTCAAATCCGATGCCGCCGCGCAGCGTGGTATCAATCCGCTTGGTGAAGTAGTGCGCGCCGCGAGCCTGCAGCTGTTTCACCGCAGCGCTCACTTTGTGCTGGGCCTCCGCTTTCGGCAATGGGCGGCTGTCGCTGCTGACGACCATCGCCGGATACTCGACCTCATTGCGGGAGAAGGATTCGGTATCGAAAAACGCGGCGGTTTTTAAACCGCTACGTGCCAGCAGCACCCCGACGGTGGTCGCCCCGGTCAAATCGTCAGCCACGATCCCAAGCTTTCCGCCTTCCCCTTGTGGCCAGACCATCTCAATGCAGGCAGGCGTCACCCCGGAGACGTAGATCCCTTCGTGTATAAATTCCGCCAGCGGGCCGCTTTTGCCGGTGGGATGCAGGTTAATGGTGGGAATTCCCCGCTTCGGATAGAGTCCGCAGCGCAGCGTGCCGCCGCAGTCGATGACCATTAAACCAATCTCTTCTGCCGGCGGTTCGCCATTTTTGAATACATCAATGGAGGGCCAGCCGGTCAGTTCGCTCAGGCGGTCCACGACCGGGGGACGGATCCCCCCGGTAATGTACGCAATCTTTTTTCCCTGACCCAGCGTGATAGTCAGAGGCCCACCCCAGCCCTTACAGCCCTTGCTAATCAACAGATGTTTTTCCATTTCTCTGTCCTCGTGATTCGCATGAACCTCAGCGATTATTGATGCTTCATTTTCCAGTAACGGGCCGCCACCAGCGTCGACTCCAGCATACTGACAGTACCCGCCTTACCGGTACCGGCGATATCAAACGCCGTCCCATGGTCAACGGAGCTGCGCATAAACGGCAGGCCGAAGGTAATGGTGATTGAACGTTCAAAGTCGAGGGTTTTACAGGCGATATGCCCCTGATCGTGATACAGCGAGAGAATGGCGTCGTAGCGCCCCTGTTTGCCGAGATGGAACACGGAATCGGCCGGTACCGGCCCGATAGCGTTGATCCCCATCTCCTGGGCCGCTTTCACCGCCGGGATCAGATTGTCTGCCTCTTCGTGACCAAAAAGACCGTTGTCGGAACCATGCGGGTTCAGGGCGGCCACGGCAATACGCGGATTGTTGATGTTCAGGGCAGTAAATTCATGATGGATCTGCTGAACGCAGGCCAGCACCCGCGCTTTATTGGCATAGTCACAGGCAGCTTTTAGCGCCATATGGCGGCTCACGAAGAAGACGCGCAGGTTGTGGACGTGGAACATAGTCAAGCCATAATCAGATTGGGTTTCCACCTGATAGATTTCGGTATGGCCCGGGAGCTTACATCCCGCCAGCTTGATGGCTTCCTTATGAATAGGTGCAGTAGAGACCACGTCGATCAGCCCCGCTTTGCCCAGTTCGATCGACTTCATCACATAGTCCAGCGACATTTGCCCCGCCAGCTTCTGCACCTTGCCCCATTCGATGCTGTCGCAGTCGTAGTCGCCGGTTTCCAGGACATCCAGCGTCCCCCAGCTGAAACGGGCCTCCTGAGGATGAGCAATTTTATGGATAGCAAAATCGCAGCCCATGATTTTCATCGCCCGGCTGATAATCGGTACCGAGCCGATCAGGAACGGTTTGCACTCGTCATACACGCTTTTGTCCATCATGGTGGCCACTGTGATCTCTGGGCCGATCCCTGCCGGATCGCCGATGGTAATCGCCACAACGGGTTTTTTCTCTGCTGACATCATGCGCCTCTCTTGTCTCAGTTGATTGTTCATATGTTCATAGTCAAATCATATGCTCAAAACATTACCTGATGAATGAGCCGCCATTAGTGATGAGGATCACATAAAAAAATTCATAGATTTTTTTCATCGAAAAATGTGATCTAACATATGTTCATGTACTGATAAAAAGTTCAACCTCAATACAGGGTATGACACCCACATTTTGCAAGCGTTTGATTTTATTAACAGGAGAAGCAAAGATGACCCCGATATGGTTAGGAACCAGCTGGAAAATGAATAAGCCGCTGTCGCAGGCCATGGCCTGGTGCGAAACGCTGGCAGCGCGGATGCCAGAGGGCTGTCACCCTGCTATTCAGCCCTTCGTCATTCCCCCCTTCACCGCGATCCAACCCGTCAGCCATTTTCTGCAAATGCATCAGTTACCACTTTTGACCGGCGCGCAGAATATGCATGAAGCGGATCAGGGCGCCTGGACCGGGGAAATCTCGGCGGCCATGTTGGCAGAAACCGGCGCCACGCTTGTTGAGCTGGGACATTCAGAACGACGCGCCGCCTTTAATGAAAGCGATGCCGCGATTAATCGAAAAGTACATAGCGCCTTAGGTCATGGCCTGCGCCCACTGATCTGTATTGGCGATAGCGCCGAGGAGAAACGCTGGCAGGTGTCGCGTGAAAGCGTGGTGCGGCAGATGAAGATCGCCCTGTATGGCCTGAGCCACCAGCAAGCGCTGCAGATCCTGATTGCGTATGAACCGGTGTGGGCCATTGGCGAACATGGTACGCCCGCCTCACCGCAGGAGGCGGGCGTCATTCATCAGGCGTTGCGTGAGGCGCTTTGCGAGCGGTTTGGTCATGAGACGGGAATCCGTATCCCACTGCTCTATGGCGGCAGCGTTACACTGCAAAACGCGGTGGAACTGCTGCGCCAGCCGGAGATCAATGGCTTGTTTATCGGCCGCGCGGCCTGGGACGCACAAGGCTATTGCGACATTGTTCAACGCGTTACACAGGAATTTATTTTGCAGGCGCAGTAATATAAGAGGGACACCAGAGATGGAAATTCCAGGCCATGATTGAACAAGACTCAGATTACGCCCTGCTCACTGAAATTGCGGTGGCTTATTACGATCAGGAACAAACGCAGGAAGAGATCGCCAAACGATTCGGCATTTCGCGTATCAAAGTCGGGCGCCTGCTGAAAAAAGCGCGCCAGGAAGGGATTGTTGAGATCAGCGTCAAATACCATCCGGTCTTCAGCTCCCAGATTGAGCAGCAGTTTATTTCGCACTTTGGCATTAAGCGCGCGCTGATTGCCCTGGATCACCATGATGAAGATGAACAGCGCCAGCAGGTGGCGGCCCTGGTCAGTAACTATCTGGCTGGGGTGTTAAAAAACGATATGACCGTCACCGTTGGTCAGGGGCGCAATGTGGCCGCGGTGGCGAATCACGTCGGTGTGTTTCCTGAGCGCCACTGCCGCTTTATCTGCGGCATCGGCGGAACCAAGCGCGACAATCAGCTGATCGACGCCGACCACATCAGCCGGAATCTGGCGCGCAAATTTAACGGCTTCAGCGAAACGCTTTACGCCCCGGCCTATGTGGAAACCCCGGAGCTGCGCGCCGCCTTTATGCAAAACCGCCTGATTAAGGCCACGCTCGAACAGGCCAGCAAAGCTGACGTGGCGATCATTGGCCTCGGCGATATGAATGAAAACAGCTTTATGGTCCAGCTCGGCTGGTTTACGCCGCAGGAAATTGCCACCGCGCGTCAGGAACAGGGGGTGGTGGGCGATCTGGCGGGGTACAGCTTTTTCAATATTCAGGGCAAACCCGTCGATACGGTGATGAATGACCGGGTCATTGGCTTAAGTCTCGAACAGCTGCGGGCCATTCCCTGCGTCATCGCTATCGCCTCCGAAAGTACGAAAGCGACGGCGATCCTGGGGGCATTACGCACCGGGGTTATAGATGTGCTGGCTACCAGCGCCTCGAACGCCCGTTCGGTCATTAATATGCAAAAGGCGCTATAAATAAGCCACGGCGCAGGCGGCGGATCAGCGTCGTCCACCGTCGCGCTGGCCTTTGCCCTTCCCTTTTTCGGCTCGCTGTATCAAAAAATCATCAATGATGCCGACAACCCAGTTGAGAGGTTTCCACAGTACCAGCAGCAGCAGCATGGGGCCGTATATCCGCACACCCCCTGTCGCGATCTGACCGATGCACAGCAGGGCTAAGATATCCAGCAGCAGGGACAATGCGCTGCCAGTGCCGACGAACAGACACAGCAGGAAGAGGATCGGCCGGCTATCGGCGTGTAGCGGTAAAGCGCGCTGGCTCCAGACGCCAACGATAATGGCCGCGATCAACATGATCGCTTCGATAACCAGCGGATTATGCATGGTCTGACTCCTGTCATGACGTTTCATCCTTGTCAGCAGCGCTGCCGGAAGCAGTGGCCAGGGCCCTGGCTACCGGCAGGCGGCTTCAGTTTATAGCGGGTTTTCCTGCAGCAGCTTATCGATAAAGGCAGGCACCACTTCGCTTGCCAGCCCGTAGTGCTTCTCGGCAAACTCGCTGCCCACCTGGCTGGGTTCCAGGTTCAGTTCAACGGTATGGGCGCCGTGCAGCCTCGCCTCGTGCACAAAGCCAGCCGCCGGATAGACATGGCCGGAGGTACCGATGGCGATAAAAATATCCGCGTCGGCCAGCGCGCTGTAGATCTCATCCATCCCCAGCGGCATCTCGCCAAACCAGACTACGTGCGGACGCAGCGCCGCCGGGAACTGGCAACAGTGGCATTTGTCCTCAGCGGTGACGTCGCCGGTCCACTCCAGCACCTGGCCGCTCCACGAACAGCGCACCTTTAGCAGCTCGCCGTGCATATGGATCACCCGGCGGTTGCCGGCGCGCTCGTGCAGATTATCAATATTCTGGGTGACCAGCAGGAAATGGTCGCCCAGTAGATCTTCCAGACGCGCCAGCGCCAGATGCGCCGCGTTCGGCGCGATCTCCGGGCTCTGCAGCTGGCGACGACGGGCGTTGTAGAACGCCTGCACCAGCGCCGGATCGCGGGCGAAGCCTTCCGGCGTCGCCACATCTTCCACCCGATGCTCTTCCCACAGGCCATCCGCCGCGCGGAAGGTTTTGATCCCCGACTCTGCCGAGATGCCCGCGCCGGTTAACACCACCACTCTCGGTTTTGCCATCGCTTCAGGTTTCATCCTGTCCTCCCTAAAGAAAATCCGCTGACGCAGACGGTCACGCAACCGACGTTTATTGCGACGAAAACGGCTCAATCGATGTAAACGGCGCGACTGCATAGCTACCTCTGTGATTAATGGGTCAGGTGAAGGAAGGCCGCACCGCGCATTCCCCCGGCATCGCCGTGGCGTGCGCGCTCAATGCGCGGAACCCTGGCGACCGGCAGAAGATGGCGCGGCAATCGTTGCGCCAGCCCTTCGCTAATGGCCGTAAAGTTAGATAATCCACCGCCGAGCACCAGTAAATCCGGGTCGACAATGGTCAGTATATTCCCCAGACACACCGCCAGCAGATCGAGATAGCGCTCAACGTGCGCCTGGGCGCGCGGATCGTGCTGCTGCCACTGCGCCACTATCTCCGGCGAGGAGAGCGGTTGCTGGTAAAAATGTTCGTACAGCCAGGCGAAACCGCGGCCGGAGAGATAATTTTCAATGCAGCCCAGCTGGCCGCAGCCGCAGCGCAGCAGCGGAAAATCGCGCCCGACCACCTCCAGGGCATCCACCGGCAGGCGAATATGGCCGAACTCGCCGGTGATATAGCTATGTCCGGTAATCGATTTACCGTTCAACACCAGGCCGCCGCCCACGCCGGTGCCGAGGATCAGCCCCATCACCAGCGGGTATTGCGTAAACTCATCGTCCCACGCTTCAGACAGCGCGAAACAGTTGGCGTCATTATCGAGGCGCACATCGCGCCCCAGCCGCGCGCTGAGGTCGGTGCGCAGCGGCCGGCCGCTGGCGGCTGGCACGTTAGCGGCATACAGCGTGCCGTCTGCCGTTTCCGGCATCCCCGGAATACCGATCCCGACCGACCCCTGCTGGTCGAAGCGCTCATCGGCCTCGCGGACCAGCGCCTCCACCGCCTGGAGAAAATCCTCATAACTGCTTTTCGGCGTGGCGACGCGTTTTTCCCACTGCAGTCGCCGCTCCTGATTAAATACGCCCAGCGCTATCTTGCTGCCGCCAATGTCAAATCCATAATACATTTCAGCAATTCCTCTTGTGTCGTCAGCAAAGCCGACGATGACGATAAATTACTGGCCACTCAGCACCCTCGCCGGGTCGATGCGGCTGGCGCGGCGGGCGGGATACCAGCTGGCCAGCAAACTCAGCAACAGTGCTGTCACCAGCACATAAAAGACGTCCAGCCAGTGCAGTTCTGACGGCAGGAAGTCAATAAAATAGATGTCGCCGGAGAGGAATTTATGCCCAATCAGGTATTCGATACCGTTGATGATTGACGTCAGGTTCAACGCGCAGATCACGCCGATCACTACCCCGAACAGGCTGCCTACCGATCCGGCTAATAAACCATACCACACGAAAATCGCGCGAATTAAGCCGTCTTTTGCGCCAAGCGTGCGCAGCACCGCAATATCGCCGCTTTTGTCTTTGACCGCCATCACCAGCGTCGAGACGATGTTAAAGCAGGCCACGCCGATCACCAGCACCATCGCCAGGTACATAATGGCGCGGATCATCTGGATATCGCGATACATATAGCCATAGGTGCCGATCCAGCTCTTGATGTAGACGTAGCTGTTGGTCACCTCGCCGGCGTCGCGCACCAGCTTGTTCGCGTGGAAAACGTCGGTGACCTTGATGGCGATGCCGGTCACGCTGCTGCCCATCTCCAGGTACTGCTGCGCATCCTGCATCGGGATCATGGCAAAACTATGATCGAGCTGGCCGCTCAGCTGTAAAATTCCGGTCACATGCAGCCTGACGCGTTTTGGCTGCAGCAGTTGATGGTCGGCGTCGGCGTTAGGGATCATGATCGACACCCAGTCCCCCTGCTTCACGTGCAGCGCATCGGCGACCCCTTTCCCCAGAATCACCTGCTGTTCGCCGGCCTTGAATCCGGCCCACGCGTTATTCTGCACAAAGGTGGGCAGCGCGCTGAGCCGGGTTTCCTGCTGCGGGTCGACCCCTTTCACCTGGATGGCGCGCATATTGCTGCCGCTCTCCACCAGGCCGGTGAAGTTAATATAGGGCGCTGCCGCGACAATCCCCTTCACCTTCTGCACCTTCGCCAGCGCCTCCTGCCAGTTATTCCACGGCTGGTTCACGGGTTCGATTTCGCCGTGCGGCACCACCGCCAGCACGCGGTTGTTCAGCTCGCGTTCAAAACCGTTCATCGCGCTGAGGCCAACGATCAGCACCGCCACCCCCAGCGCAATGCCGATGGTGGAGATCACCGAGATCAGCGACACCATGCCGCCGCGCCGCCGTCCGCGGCTGAAACGTAATGCAATCAGTAACGATAACGGAGACGCCATTACTCGGCCCCCATCAGGGTCAGGTCGGCGGTCAGACGGCCATCACGCATCTCCAGCTGGCGGCTCATGCGTTTCGCCAGCTGCAAGTCGTGGGTCACCACCAGAAACGCGGTGCGCTGCGCGACGTTCAGTTCGCCCAGCAGCTGGAAGATGCTGTCGGCGTTGCGAGCATCAAGGTTACCGGTCGGTTCATCCGCCAGCACCAGCCGCGGTTTATTCACCAGCGCGCGGGCAATCGCCACCCGCTGGCGTTCACCGCCGGAGAGCTCCGACGGACGGTGATGGCTGCGGTGTTCAAGCCCGACCGCCTGCAGCATCGCTTTCGCCTGGCGTTCAATATCCGCTGGCTTCTTTTTGCCAATCAGCAGCGGCATCGCCACGTTTTCCAGCGCGCTAAAGTCCGGCAGCAGATGGTGGAACTGATAGATAAAGCCCAGCTCGCGGTTACGCAGGTCGGCGCGCGCGGCGGTGGAGAGTTTACTCATCGGCTGGCCGGAGAAAATCACGTCGCCAGAGGTGGGCGTATCCAGGCCGCCGAGCAGATGCAGCAACGTACTTTTGCCAGAGCCGGAGGTGCCGACAATGGCCATCATCTCGCCTTCACCAATGCTGAAGCTGACATTGTGCAGGACATCGGTTTGCACATTGCCTTCCTGATAGCGTTTGCACAGGTTGTCGCATTGCAGCAGGATCTTATTCATAACGTAAAGCCTCAGCGGGTTGGGTGGCGGCAGCGCGCCAGGAAGGGTACAACGTAGACAACAAGGCCAGCACCATCGCCACCAGGGCGATAACAATAACCTGCAGCGGCTCAATCGCCACCGGCAGCGCCGCGCCGTCAAGGAAGGCGCCGATGATCGGCATTAAATTATTCAACTGGCTGGCGAGCAGCGCGCCAAGCACGGCTCCCAACAGCGCGCCGACGATCCCGGCGCTGGCGCCCTGCACCATAAAGACGGCCATGATCTGCCGCGGCGTCAGCCCTTGAGTTTGCAGGATAGCCACTTCGCCCTGCTTCTCCATCACCATCATCCCCAGCGAGGTAATAATGTTGAAGGCCGCGACGGCGACGATCAGGCTCAGCAGCAGGCCCATCATGTTTTTCTCCATGCGCACCGCCTGGAACAGTTCGCCCTTGCGCTCGCGCCAGTCCTGCCACTGGGTACCTGGCGGCAGCGTCTGCTGACTCAGGGTATCCACTTGCAGCGGTTTATCCAGCCACAGGCGCCAGCCGGTGATATTCCCCAGCGGATAACGCATTAAACGAGAGGCGTCGTCGATGTTGGTCAGCATCTGATAACCATCGACTTCGCTGTTGGCGGCGAAGGTGCCGATAACCGTGAACAGACGCTGGCTCGGCACGCGGCCCATTGGCGTAAACTGACTGGCGGAAGGAACCATCACACGAATTTGATCGCCACGATTAACCCCCAGCTGGCCCGCCAGCTGTTCGCCGAGAATAACGTTATATTTGCCCGCCTGCAGATCGCTCTGTTTGACGTTCACCAGGTACGGAGTCAGGGGATCGTTCTGCGCCGGATCAATGCCCAGCATGACCCCGACCGCCACGCTGCGCGCGCTCTGCAGGACGACGTCACCGGTGGTGATCGGCGCCACGCGGGTCACCCCCTGGAGTTTCGCCTCGCGCTCCGGCAGTTGCTGAGGGTTCACCGAGCCCTGTTTGGCGCTAAGAATGGCCTGCGGCATCAGCCCCAGGATATTGTTTTGCAGCTCGCGTTCAAAGCCGTTCATCACCGACAGGACCGTCACCAGCGCCATTACGCCAAGCGTAATGCCGATGGTTGAGAGCCAGGAGACGAATCGACCGAAGCGGTCGGCTGCGCGCCCGCGCATATAGCGCAGGCCGATAAAGAGTGCGGCAGGTTGGTACATGTCATCCATCTGGTTGCTGATAGCCGATGCCCGAGTATATAAGCGAATACGAGCAGCGTAAATGACTGATACCTGACGACTTTATTAGCAATAATCCTAAAAACCAAGCAAATACAATTGGATAGATAAGACCTTGCTGATATATCTTTACGCTTATCCGCAACCCGGATGTTTGTTGAACCAACACCTGATGGCAATTCGGGTTGGCGAATCCAGACCAATCGCGGATAATCTCACTATTGAATATCAGCGAGTTGCCCTCCATATCGGCAGAGCGAATCCCCAAGAGACCATGAAACCGTCTATGCCTGAACAATATCGATACTCATTGCCGGCCAAAGCCGGTGATCTGCGCCAGCTTGGCGAGTTGACCGGCGCGGCCTGCGCTACCCTGGTGGCAGAGATGGCCGAACGCCACAAAGGCCCGGTGGTGCTGGTGGCACCTGACATGCAAAACGCGCTGCGTCTGAATGACGAGATCAGGCAGTTCACCGACAGCATGGTGATGGGGCTGGCTGACTGGGAAACGCTCCCCTACGACAGCTTCTCGCCGCACCAGGATATCATCTCCTCCCGTCTAGCCACCCTTTACCAGTTACCCACCATGCAGCGCGGCGTACTGATCGTCCCGGTCAGCACCCTGATGCAGCGCGTTTGCCCGCACAGCTTCCTTCACGGGCACGCGCTGGTGATGAAAAAAGGCCAGCGCCTGTCGCGCGATGCGCTGCGCGATCAGCTGGAGGGCGCCGGCTATCGCCATGTCGATCAGGTGATGGAGCACGGCGAATATGCCACCCGCGGCGCGCTGCTCGACCTGTTCCCGATGGGCAGCGACCAGCCCTACCGCCTCGATTTCTTTGACGATGAAATCGACAGCCTGCGCCTGTTCGACGTCGACAGCCAGCGCACGCTGGAGGAAGTGGCGGCCATTAACCTGCTGCCGGCGCACGAGTTTCCCACCGACCAGACCGCCATCGAGCTGTTCCGCAGCCAGTGGCGCGACCGTTTTGAGGTGAAGCGCGATGCCGAGCATATCTATCAGCAGGTCAGTAAAGGGACACTGCCTGCCGGTATCGAATACTGGCAGCCGCTGTTCTTCAGCGAGCCGCTGCCGCCGTTATTTAGCTATTTTCCGGCCAGCACCCTGATCGTCAACACCGGCGATCTCGAGGCCAGCGCGGAGCGTTTCCAGAATGAAGCCCGCGCCCGCTTTGAAAACCGCGGCGTCGATCCGATGCGCCCGCTCCTGCCGCCGGAACTGCTGTGGCTGCGCAGCGATGAGCTGTTCGGCGAACTGAAAAAATGGCCGCGCGTACAGCTGAAAACCGAGCGCCTGGCGGACAAAGCGGCGAATACCAATCTGGGCTACCAGACGCTGCCGGACCTCGCGGTGCAGGCGCAAAACAAAGCGCCGCTGGATAATCTGCGCCGCTTCCTCGAGTCCTTTACCGGCCCGGTGATCTTCTCCGTGGAAAGCGAGGGTCGCCGTGAAGCGCTGAGCGAAATGCTGGCGCGGATTAAAATTGCGCCAAAACACGTGCTGCGTCTGGAAGAAGCCACCGGCAATGGCCGCTATCTGATGATTGGCGCCGCCGAACACGGGTTTATTGACAGTCAGCGCGGCCTGGCGCTGATTTGCGAAAGCGACCTGCTCGGCGAGCGCGTGGCGCGCCGCCGGCAGGATTCACGTCGCACAATCAACCCTGACATCCTCATTCGCAACCTTGCCGAACTGCATATCGGCCAGCCGGTTGTCCATCTGGAGCACGGCGTGGGCCGCTATGCGGGAATGACCACCCTGGAAGCCGGCGGCATCACCGGCGAATACCTGATGCTGACTTACGCCAACGATGCCAAGCTATACGTTCCGGTATCCTCCCTGCATCTTATCAGCCGTTACGCCGGCGGGGCGGAAGAGAACGCGCCCCTGCACAAGCTGGGCGGCGATGCCTGGACCCGGGCGCGACAAAAAGCGGCTGAGAAAGTACGCGACGTGGCGGCAGAGCTGCTGGATATCTACGCCCAGCGCGCGGCGAAGGCGGGCTTTGCCTTTAAACACGACCGCGAACAGTATCAGCTGTTCTGCGACGGCTTCCCGTTTGAAACCACGCCGGATCAGGCGCAGGCGATTAACGCCGTCCTCAGCGATATGTGCCAGCCGCTGGCCATGGACCGCCTGGTGTGCGGCGATGTGGGCTTCGGTAAGACCGAAGTGGCTATGCGCGCCGCCTTCCTCGCCGTGGAGAACCACAAGCAGGTGGCGGTGCTGGTGCCGACCACCCTGCTGGCTCAGCAACACTATGACAACTTCCGCGATCGTTTCGCCAACTGGCCGGTACGCATCGAAATGCTCTCCCGCTTCCGCAGCGCTAAAGAGCAGGCGCAGATCCTCGAGCAGGCCGCGGAAGGCAAAATCGATATCTTAATCGGCACCCATAAGCTGTTGCAGAGCGAGGTGAAGCTGCGCGATCTGGGGCTGCTGATCGTCGACGAAGAGCACCGCTTTGGCGTTCGTCACAAAGAACGCATCAAAGCAATGCGCGCCGATGTCGATATCCTGACCCTCACCGCCACGCCGATCCCGCGGACGCTGAACATGGCGATGAGCGGGATGCGGGACCTGTCGATCATCGCCACGCCGCCGGCGCGCCGTCTGGCGGTGAAGACCTTCGTTCGCGAATACGACGCCCTGGTGGTGCGCGAGGCGATCCTGCGCGAAACGCTGCGCGGAGGCCAGGTCTACTATCTGTTTAATGACGTCGAAAACATCCAGAAAGCCGCCGACAAGCTGGCGGAGCTGGTGCCGGAGGCGCGGATAGCCATCGGCCACGGCCAGATGCGGGAGCGCGAACTGGAGCGGGTGATGAATGACTTCCATCACCAGCGCTTCAATGTGCTGGTGTGCACCACCATCATCGAAACCGGGATCGACATTCCCACCGCCAACACCATCATCATCGAACGCGCCGACCATTTTGGCCTCGCCCAGCTGCACCAGCTACGCGGCCGCGTTGGCCGTTCGCATCATCAGGCCTATGCCTGGCTGCTGACGCCGCATCCGAAAGCGATGACCACCGATGCGCAAAAGCGCCTTGAAGCCATTGCGTCGCTGGAAGATCTCGGCGCCGGCTTTGCGCTGGCGACCCACGATCTGGAGATTCGCGGGGCCGGGGAACTGCTCGGCGAAGATCAGAGCGGTCAGATGGAAACCATCGGTTTCTCTCTGTATATGGAGCTGCTGGAGAACGCAGTCGATGCGCTGAAAGCCGGACGCGAACCCTCGCTGGAAGATCTCACCAGCCAGCAGACGGAGGTCGAACTGCGCATGCCTTCCCTGCTGCCTGACGATTTCATCCCTGACGTCAATACGCGACTGTCATTCTATAAGCGCATTGCCAGCGCCAAAAACGAACTCGATCTGGAGGAGATCAAAGTCGAGCTGATCGATCGTTTTGGCCGCCTGCCCGATGCCGCCCGCAACCTGCTGGATATTGCCCGTCTGCGTCAGCAGGCGCAGAAACTGGGGATCCGCAAACTGGAAAGCAACGAAAAAGGCGGCGTGATTGAATTTAACGAGAAAAACAACGTCAATCCGGTGTGGTTGATCGGCCTGCTGCAGAAGCAGCCCCAGCACTTCCGGCTGGACGGGCCGACGCGCCTGAAATTCATGCAGGATCTGGAAGAGCGTAAAACGCGGATGGACTGGGTTCGCCAGTTTATGCGTCAGCTGGAAGAGAACGCCGTCGCCTGACTGGCAGGAGATACGGCCCCCTGGCCGTATCTCCCTTCTTACATACCTGGCAATCTTTACAAACATTTTGCAATCCGCCTGGATTTCCCCACACAGACTCACGCCATAATCTCATCTGCTTTTCATATAAAAATAACCACTTATATATTTTGGAGTTATGGTAATGAGAAACCGTTTCCCCGTTACGCTCTGGCTGGCGCTGGTCGCGCTGGTCGCCGCGCTGGCTCTGCCCGCGCGTGCCAACACCTGGCCCCTTCCCCCGCCGGGCAGCCGGCTGGTAGGTCAGAATACGTTCCACGTGGTGCAGGATAACGGCGGTTCGCTGGAGGCGATTGCCAAAAAGTACAATGTCGGTTTTCTGGCCCTGCTGCAGGCCAATCCCGGGGTTGACCCCTATGTTCCCCGCGCCGGCAGCGTGCTGACCATCCCCCTGCAGACGCTGCTGCCCGATGCGCCGCGCGAAGGGCTGGTGATTAACCTTGCCGAGCTGCGCCTCTACTATTACCCGCCGGGTAAAAATGAAGTGACCGTCTACCCGATCGGCATCGGCCAGCTGGGCGGAACCACCATCACGCCGACGATGGTCACGACCGTGTCTGACAAGCGGGCCAATCCGACCTGGACGCCCACCGCTAACATTCGCGCCCGCTACAAGGCAATGGGGATTGAGCTGCCGGCGGTGGTGCCAGCCGGTCCTGACAACCCGATGGGCCATCACGCCATCCGCCTTGCCGCCTATGGCGGAGTCTATCTCCTGCACGGCACCAATGCCGATTTCGGCATCGGCATGCGCGTCAGCTCCGGCTGTATTCGTCTGCGCGACAACGATATCAAGGCGCTGTACAACGCCATTTCGCCAGGCACTAAGGTGAATATCATTAACACGCCGATCAAGGTATCGGTAGAGCCGGATGGCCGCCGTCTGGTTGAAGTCCATCAGCCGCTGTCTGAGCATATCGATGACGACCCGCAGACCTTGCCCATTACGCTTAACGCGACCATGACGGAGTTCAAACAGGCGCCGCAAACCGACGGGACGGTGATGGAGCGCGCGATGAATTACCGCTCGGGCATGCCCATTGACGTCACGCGTCATGCTGCCCCTGGACCGCAGTCGTTGTAGTCTTACGCTGCACAAAACAAAAAACCCGCCTGATGGCGGGTTTTTTGTTGGCAAGGGTCAAACAGGGGTACAACAGGGTCTTACTCATCGCTGTCCGGTGAAGGGGGCCGGGCAACGACGCATCGGGCTTACTTGTAGATAACAGCGGTGCCGTGAAGGGTATTCGGACCGGTTACCGAAGTAATACGGAATGAGGTGGCGCCCATCTCATCCGCTTTCTGCGCCAGCTGATCTTCCAGCGAGCCCAGGTTAGTCCCGGCAGAAGCAGAGATGGTGCCTACTTTATGCTGACCCGCTGGGGTGGACTGCACCTCAACAGCGGCAAAGCTGGCGAAAGAGAGTGAGCTAAGAACGGCGGCAATAGCCAGAGTATTAACGGTTTTCATGATTATTATACCTGTGCAGATGAATTTTTTAGTAGGGTCGTAAGTATTAACTTAACGATCGATAGGTAAATAGTAATGTGATCTACATCACACGTCAACGCATTTTTATAACGATCGTTTAACTATTTATAAAATGCTTAAATTTCATACGCATATGATTTATTTATTTTTAAACCAACAGCGCTGGCCCCGGCGATCGTTTATTTTTATAATGGCTTTTCACCAAACCAACATAGGTACAACGGCACCATGACAACTGACGTTCAAAGTTGCGCCAAAAAAAGCCGTGGCCGACCGAAGGTGTTCGACAGGGATGCGGCGCTGGACAAAGCCATGACACTCTTCTGGCAGCACGGCTATGAGGCGACCTCGCTCGCCGATCTGGTCGAGGCGACAGGAGCAAAAGCCCCCACCCTGTATGCGGAATTTGTGAATAAAGAAGGCCTGTTCCGCGCAGTGTTGGATCGTTACATTTCGCGCTTTGCCGCGAAGCACGAAGCCGTGCTGTTGGCCGAAGGGAAATCCGTCGATCAGGCGTTGCGCGACTACTTCACGGCGGTCGCCACCTGCTTTACCAGCAAAGAGACGCCGGCCGGCTGCTTTATTATCAATACCTCCGCCGCGCTGGCCGCCTCCTCGACGGATATCGCCAATACCATCAAATCCCGCCATGCGATGCAGGAGCAGGCGCTCACTCAGTTTCTGCAGCAGCGGCAAGCGCAGGGCGAACTCCCCGCGGGCCGCGACGTCGCGCCGCTGGCGCAGTTTCTCAACTGTGTCCTGCAGGGGATGTCGATTAGCGCGCGGGAAGGCGCGGATTTCGACAAGCTGATGCAAATCACCGACACCACTCTCCGTCTCTGGCCGCAGATCCTCGAGTCCTGATGTGCCCTGCCTCCGGCGGTATTCTGCCGCCGGATCCACTCTCCTGTTGGCTTTATCCCCACAAAATAGATTGATTTTTATTACCTTTTCTCGTGCAAGATAAACGCAAATGATATTGATTGCGATATTCATTATGTGCAAAATCCTTTTTTGAGTTTTTCCAGATGTTTCGCATTGTAACTAATGCCGACCCGGCGTCGGCCTATAACAACGACAAAGCAACTTGCTCATAAAAGGAATGGATATGAAAAAGCGCCTCTGGGTGCTCCACCCCCTGCTGCTGGTCAGCTCGCTGCCTGCGCTGGCGGCTCAGTCTGATGAAGACAGCATCATCGTTAGTGCAAACCGCACCCATCGCACCGTGGCCGAAATGGCCCAAACCACCTGGGTCATTGAGGGCCAGGAGATTGAGCAGCAGGTCCAGGGCGGGAAAGAGTTCAAAGACGTGCTGGCGCAGCTGATCCCGGGCATCGATGTCAGCAGCCAGGGGCGCACCAATTACGGGATGAACATGCGCGGGCGCGCCATCGTCGTGCTGATCGACGGCGTCCGGCTCAATTCCTCACGCACCGACAGTCGCCAGCTCGACGCCATCGACCCCTTTAACATCGAACATATCGAAGTGATCTCCGGGGCGACCTCGCTGTACGGCGGAGGCAGTACCGGCGGGCTTATCAACATCGTCACCAAGAAAGGGCAGCAGGATCGCCAGGTCGATCTCGAGGTGGGCAGCAAGAGCGGGTTTGCGAACAGTAACGATCACGATGAGCGCATCGCGGCGGCCGTCAGCGGCCGGACAGACCATGCATCCGGGCGCTTATCGGTAGCCTATCAGCGTTTCGGCGGCTGGTACGATGGCAATAACGATGCGCTGATCCTCGATAACACGCAAACGGGGCTCCAGCACTCTGACCGCCTCGACGTGATGGGGACGGGGACGATTGAGATCGATGACAACCGCCAGCTGCAGCTTGTCACCCAGTATTATAAAAGCCAGGGCGATGATGACTACGGCCTGTGGCTCGGGAAGAACATGTCCGCTGTCACCAGCGGCGGCAAAGCGTACACCACCGACGGGCTCAATTCCGATCGCATCCCCGGTACAGAGCGGCACTTAATCAGCCTCCAGTACTCCGATGCCGACTTCTTCGGCCAGAATCTGGTGAGCCAGGTATACTATCGCGATGAGTCCCTCACCTTCTATCCGTTCCCGACGCTCACGAAAGGCCAGGTCAGTAGCTTCTCCTCGTCGCAGCAGGATACCGATCAGTATGGGGCAAAGCTGACCCTTAACAGCCAGCCGCTGGCGGGATGGGACCTCACCTGGGGTCTCGACGCCGATCATGAGACCTTCAATGCCAACCAGATGTTCTTCGATCTGCAGCAATCGCTGGCGTCGGGCGGGCTGCACAACGAATCGATCTACACCACCGGCCGCTATCCGGGATACAGCATCTCCAACGTCGCGCCGTTCCTGCAGTCCAGCTACGATCTGAACGAGATCTTTACCCTCAGCGGCGGGGTTCGCTACCAGTGGACCGAAAATCGGGTTGACGACTTTGTCGGCTACGCCCAGCAACAGGATATCGCCAACGGCAAAGCGCGCTCCGCCGACGCCATCAAAGGCGGCAAAACCGATTACGATAACTTCCTGTTTAACGCCGGGATCGTGGCGCATCTGACCGAGCGTCAGCAGACCTGGTTTAACTTCTCGCAGGGCGTCGAGCTGCCGGACCCCGGTAAATACTACGGCATCGGTAAATACGGCGCGGCGGTCAATGGCCATCTGCCGCTGATCTCCAGCGTCAACGTCGATGACTCGCCGCTGCAGGGGATCAAAGTTAACTCGTATGAGCTGGGCTGGCGCTACACCGGCGATAACCTGCGCACCCAGCTGGCGGCGTATTACTCGACTTCGGATAAGACCATCGTCGTCAACCGCACCGACATGACCATCGACGTGCAGTCCGACAAACGGCGTATTTACGGCGTTGAGGGAGCGGTCGATTACTTTATTCCGGACAGCGACTGGAGCGTCGGCGGTAACTTCAACGTGCTGAAATCACAGGTGCAGACCGACGGCCGCTGGCAAAAATGGGATGTCACCCTCGCCTCACCGTCCAAAGCCACCGCCTGGGTGGGTTGGGCGCCGGATCCGTGGAGCCTGCGCGTGCAGAGCCAGCAGGTGTTTGACCTCAGCGACGCCGCCGGTAACAAGCTGGAAGGCTATAACACCGTTGATTTTATTGGCAGTTACGCGCTGCCGGTGGGGAAACTGACCTTCAGTATCGAAAACCTGCTTAACGAAGACTATGTCACCATCTGGGGCCAGCGGGCGCCGCTGCTCTACAGCCCGACCTACGGCAGTTCATCGCTGTACGAATACAAAGGCCGTGGCCGTACCTTCGGTCTGAATTACGCGTTAACCTTCTGATAAAAAAAGCCCCTCAGCCTGAGCGATTGAGGGGCTAATCAATACATAAATCTGTTTTTAGATTTTGTTGTTCAGGACCAGCTGGCCGTTGTTGTCCAGCGGGATCTGGCTGCCAGGATTGTGATCCATACGGATTTTCCCCTGCTGATCGCCTATTTTATAGGTCACATCGTAGCCCAGCATTTTATCGGATTTGTCATACACCGTTTTACAACGCTGCTGGGTGGTAGTGTAGGTATCGTTGTCCTGCATCGCCCCCTGGAGCTGGTTGCCGGCATAGCCGCCGCCCAGCGCACCTACCACCGTCGCTACACTACGTCCGCGACCGCCGCCAAACTGGTGGCCAATCACCCCACCGGCCACCGCGCCGAGTACCGAACCGGCGATACGGTTTTCATCCTGGACCGGACGACGATGGGTCACCGTGACATTGCGGCATTCCTGACGCGGCGTTTTCACGGTTTCTTTAATCGGTGTACTGGAGACCACTTGCGCATACTGCGGGCCGCGATCTAACACGTTGAGACCAGCGACAGCTGCAACGCCCAGCGCGGCAGCCACGCCTATCCCTATACCCGCCAACATAGATTTATTCACGGGAGATCCTCCTTTGTTGCTGTTGATACAATTTTGCAACCGGAGCCGGGAGGGCGCAAATCAGATAGCGGATGAAAAGTGCGAGAATTCGCAGCAAATCAAGGGGATTCAGAGGATTCCGAGCGGGATCGCCGCGGTTTCAGCAGAAGAGCCCGGAGCGCCGTCAGGGCGGCTCCGGGTAAAGACAGCGTATTAGTGCAGCTTAAGACGCGGGCGAATGATGCGGTTGATACGCCCGACCAGCATCATCAGGCCGGTTTTGAAATAGCCGTGCAGGGCGATCTGGTGCATACGGTACAGGGAGATGTACACGAAGCGCGCAATACGCCCTTCCACCATCATCGAGCCGCGCATCAGGTTACCCATCAGGCTGCCGACGGTGGAGTAATTGGACAGTGACACCAGCGAGCCATGGTCTTTATAGGTGTACGCCTTCAGCGGTTTGCCTTTCATCTGCGCCAGGATGTTGTTCAGCGCGCAGGTAGCCATCTGGTGCGCCGCCTGGGCCCGCGGAGGGACAAAGCCGCCTTCCGGACGCGCACAGGAGGCGCAGTCGCCGATGGCGAAAATATCCGCATCGCGGGTGGTCTGCAGCGTCGGCTCGACCACCAGCTGATTGATACGGTTGGTTTCGAGGCCGCCGATCTCTTTCATGAAATCTGGCGCTTTGATCCCGGCCGCCCAGACCATCAGATCCGCTTCAATATATTCGCCATCTTTGGTGTGCAGACCGCCTGCATCCGCGCTGGTGACCATGGTCTGCGTCAGCACCCGTACGCCCAGCTTGGTCAGCTCATTATGCGCCGCCCCGGAAATGCGCGGCGGCAGTGCGGGCAGAATACGCTCGCCCGCCTCGACCAGCGTGACGTTCAGCGCTTCGTTAGTCAGCCCTTTGTAGCCGTAGCTGTGCAGCTGTTTCACCGCATTATGCAGTTCAGCGGAGAGTTCCACGCCGGTGGCGCCGCCGCCGACAATGGCGATGTTCACTTTACCGTTGGCACCCAGGTTGGCGGAGTATTTGAGGAACAGGTTGAGCATTTCCTGATGGAAACGACGCGCCTGATGCGGGTTGTCGAGGAAAATGCAGTTCTCTTTCACGCCAGGGGTGTTGAAGTCATTCGAGGTACTGCCCAACGCCATCACCAGCGTGTCGTACGGCAGTTTACGCTCAGCCACCAGCAGCTCGCCTTTTTCATTACGCAGCTCGCCGAGGGTGATGGTCTTCCCTTCGCGGTTGATATCCACCACCGAGCCCAGCTGGAACTGGAAACCGTGGTTGCGGGCATGGGCCAGATAGCTCAGCGCATCGACACCTTCATCCAGAGAACCGGTCGCCACTTCATGCAGCAGCGGCTTCCACAGATGGCTGTGGTTACGGTCCACCAGGGTGATTTTCGCTTTTTTATGGCGCCCTAACTTTTTCCCCAGCTGAGTTGCCAGTTCCAGTCCGCCAGCGCCGCCACCCACAATTACGATTTTTTTCAATGGCGTAGTCATGTGTACCCCTAAAATTATTAACCAATTGTTAAATAAAAGTTATGATAATAGCCTTTATTTAACAACAAGTTACGTCAATGAAACCATTCAGCACCGTCGAGAATACCATGAACGGTGCATTGGTCATACCAAAATTGATATGCATCAAGTTTTGTCGCGTATTTTTTCAGCGAAACCAATAAGTGTAGGCATAAAAAAACCCGCGCGGTGAACACGGCGCGGGTTTGGCGACAGGGGAAAAGGCTTAACCGAGGGTTTTAAACGCTTTCAGCCGCTGCAGGTGCGGCGAGATGTTTTTAAATTTATGGGTCTGCTCTTCATCCCAGATAATTTCATAATAGTGGTGCAGAAGATCGGCGGAACGCTGGCTGTCCAGCGCTTCGTCCTGCCGGGAAAGCACCACCAGACAGCGATCGCGATTCTTCTCACGGAAGTTGGTTACACACTTGGTGGCGATGTCAGCATACTCTTCCGGGCGGTCGATTTTGCCTTCCATGTTCTCATGCGGAAACAGGTTTGGATTGAACACCGCCTGGCGGATATCGCACAGAAAACCAATCCGCTCCGCCCAGTAGCCGCCAAGGCCGACGCCGCAGATCAGAGGCCGGTCATCGGCGGTAAGCTGCAGCATTTTATCGACCTCTTTCAGCAGATGCTGCATGTCGTGCTTGGGGTGGCGCGTGCTGTAGCTAATCAACCGCACGTCCGGGTCGATAAACTGCAGCTGCATCACCTTCTCATGGTTACCGGGGCTGTTCGAGTCAAAACCGTGTAAATAGATAATCATCGCATCCTCACCAGACAACAACGCCCCGCAGAGCGTTACGCGGACTTCGCCTCTTGCCAGCGCGCATGAAGCTGCTCCAGCTGGGCACTCACCGTTTTCCAACGGGCTGAATCCCTTAACTCCTGACGGGAAAAGGAACCTTTATGATACAATTTCGTAACACGCTCTGCTTTGATCGGCGACAGGTTATCCAGCACACTGACCGCGCCTTTACGATTATTGCAGACCAGTATCATATCGCAACCGGCGTCAAGCGACGCCTGACCGCGTTCGGCATAGCTGCCCATGATCGCCGCCCCTTCCATCGACAGATCGTCGGAGAAAATCACCCCGTCGAAGCCCAGCTCGCCGCGCAGCACCGTTTTTAACCAGTACGCTGAGCCGCTGGCCGGACGCGGGTCGAGCTCCGGGTAAATCACATGCGCGGGCATGATGGCATCCAGACGCTGTTCGGCGATGAGGCTTTTGAATACCGCCATATCGTGGTCGCGAATCACCGATGCCGGCCGCGGATCGAACGGGGTCACTTTGTGCGAATCGGCAGTCACCGCCCCGTGCCCCGGAAAGTGTTTGCCGGTGGTTTTCATGCCCGCGGCGTGCATCCCGTCAATAAAGTGACGCGCCATCGTCAGCGCTTTCTGCGGATCTTCATGATAAGAACGTTCGCCGATCGCGGCGCTGATGTGGCCGACGTCCAGCACCGGCGCAAAGCTGATATCGATGTCCATGGCGATCATTTCGCTGGCCATCAGCCAGCCGGCTTCGGCGGCCAGTTTGCCCCCCTCTTCCATCCCCAGCAGCGCGGCGAAAGACTGGGCCGCCGGTAAACGGGTAAAGCCTTCGCGGAAACGCTGAACACGCCCCCCTTCCTGATCCACCGCCACCACCAGATGGTTCCGGGAGGCATCGCGGATCTGGCGCACCAGCTCCCGCAGCTGCGCCGGATCGTGATAATTACGGGTAAAGAGGATCAACCCTCCCACCAGCGGATGCGCCAGAATCTCTCGCTCTTCCGCATCCAGTTCATACCCTTCGACATCCAACATGACTGGGCCCACACTGACCTCTCTTATCCTTTACGTTCGTTGTCTAACTGACACCATATTTCATCTGCCAGCGTGATAAATTGCCGATCGCCGCTCTGCTGCCAGCGCATTTCATACCATCCCGCCATCAGCAGCAATACCCACGGGCGCCAAAGTACAACCTGCCGCCAAAGCTGCTGCGCGTCGATGGCCGCCCGCCGGGCATACGCCGCCACCAGCTGGCGGCGCTGGTGAGGGGAAATCCACACCGCGGCCAGCTCCAGCGCGATATCGCCATCGCCGGCATATTCCCAGTCGATCAGCCTCAGGCCGGACTCGCTGTGGATAATATTGCCGGCATGGACGTCCATATGCAGCGGCGCCAGCCGCAGAGGACGGGGCTCGCCCCGGCGGCGCAGCCGCTGATGCCAGCGCAGCCAGCGCGGCGTGCGCCGTGCCGGATCGCACGTCTGCCAGTACTGGGCCAGCAGCGGTGCGAGGGTAACACGCCAGCCGAATCGCGGTTGCTGATGCACGTCATACAATAAGTCTGACAGCATAGGGCAGGCCGGTAACTCGCTTTTCACCTCCCCTGCGCAATATTCCACCACCATCCAGCAGGGTGAGTAAAACAGCGGGGCTGGCGCCAGCCTGGCAGGCAGTCGGCGGAGCGCGCGATACTGACGGCGGAAATAACAGGAAGCGGCTGACGGGTCGTGCGGCTGA
The DNA here is from genome assembly GCF_002837615.1 of Klebsiella sp. X1-16S-Nf21. Classification (NCBI taxonomy): domain Bacteria; kingdom Pseudomonadati; phylum Pseudomonadota; class Gammaproteobacteria; order Enterobacterales; family Enterobacteriaceae; genus Klebsiella; species Klebsiella sp. X1-16S-Nf21. Next base: position 27,617 of record NZ_PJDK01000041.1, on the reverse strand, counting down.
CGTAGCACGTGCCGCTGGTCGCCGTCGCTGATAATCACACTGCCGCCGCTGAGGCCATTCTGGCTCAGCGAGGCGACAGGATGATAGCGGGGGAAGAAGCGCGACAAGAGCTCATCGCGCGTCAGCTTATTGTTGCTGAACAGCACCTTTACCTGACCAGATAATCTCGCCGGTTTGCACCAGCATCAACTGCATCTTCAGTTCAGGCGCGTTGACGTTGCCGGTGGCATTGGAGTAAAGCACATACTGCGCGCCCACGTTGCGGGCGATCCCCATGGCTTTGCTGCGGCTGCCGAGGCTGTCCTGCGGCGACAGGCCCAGCTGCTGTTTGGCGACCCCAAGCTGCTGCGCCGAGACCAGCGTAAACTTACCGTTGCCGGCCAGCGCATTACGCAGCGCGGTAGTGGCTTCTCCCGCATTCAGCGTACCATTGGTGCGGTTGTTCACGCTGTCAACCAGCAGAATACTGCCCGCATTGACGCCGCTGGCCTGCAGCATCTGCCCCACCAGCGGCTGGACCGCGCCGTTCCAGTCATAATGACGCACGCGCGGCGCCGGCTGGCCAGACTGCTGATCCTGATGCTCAATGGGCCCCGGCTGCGACGGTACGGCAGGAACCGCCGGTACCGTCGGCACCGTGGGCTGCGGCTGCGCAGGCTGCTGCGGCTGCGGTTTGGCCTCTTCGACCGGCGCAGGCTGCTCACGTAACCCCGCACAGCCTGCGAGGAATATCGCCAGTGCTGTGATTAACGCATAGCGACACATTTTCATCATTATAATTACCCCTTACAGATAAAGATAAAGGCGGGCCTTATGCGCCCCCAGGATATTGGCGCTACCATACAATGTCACCGAAGAGCGTGCCGGAACCACGATGGTGCGCGGCGCTTCCAGCGGATGCATCTCCAGCCCTCGGGCGTCATACCAGAAAAAACGATAGTGCACGGTGACCGGCTGCTGGCGCTCGTTATACAGCGTTGAGGAGGCGGTAGCCTGAATCTCCGTCGCCACCACGGCAGGCTCGCTGGCGCTGATCCCGGCCGCCAGCACGCTCGACTCCATCACCAGCGCCTGCTGGTCAGAAACCGGGATCTCCGGATGTGAACTACACCCGGCCAGCAGTCCCGCCGCCAGGCAAGCGCCCAAAAGGGTCCTGAGCATGGCGTTAGCCTTTATGCGCCAGCATCGGGCCCAGCGGACGACCGCCCAGCAGATGCATGTGGATATGGTAAACTTCCTGGCCGCCGTGGCGGTTGCAATTAACGATCAAACGGTAGCCATCGTCGGCAAGACCTTCATCGCGGGCGATCTTCGCCGCGACGGTCATCATCCGGCCCAGCGCCAGCTCATGTTCGGTGGTGACGTCATTCACGGTAGGAATCAGAACATTCGGGACAATCAGAATGTGGGTGGGTGCCTGCGGGGAGATGTCGCGAAAAGCGGTCACAAGCTCATCCTGATAGACAATATCCGACGGGATCTCCCGGCGAATGATTTTGCTGAAAATCGTTTCTTCTGCCATGACTGATTCCTTATTAGTTTTATCCCATACGCTGGCCTGCTTCTGCAGATAAACGCGGACGCACAGGTTCAGATAAGAGTATGAGCGACATCCTCCCTCTCTTTCAACCTGAAAGCAGTTTTTCTTATTCAACTATAGACTTAGCTGCTGAGGGATTAAGCATTTGCCGGATACTCTTCAGGGTTATCGCCTCAGAAAACCTCACCTCGTAACGTAAAAAAGGCAGCCAATAGGCTGCCTTAGTCTCCCCGATACTACGTCTTAACTGTTACGGATGTACTCATCCATTTCAGTTTTCAGGTTATCGGACTTGGTACCGAAGATGGCCTGTACGCCAGAACCTGCCACTACCACGCCAGCGGCGCCCAGTTTTTTCAGGCCAGCCTGGTCAACTTTCGCTACATCCGCCACGCTAACACGCAGACGAGTAATACATGCGTCGAGGTTGGTGATGTTCTCTTTACCGCCGAAAGCGGCGATCAGAGCCGGAGCCATCTCGCTGGTTGCGCCAGCTTTGCTCTCTTCGGTGGTATCTTCACGACCCGGTGTTTTCAGATCCAGGGCTTTAATCAGCACGCGGAAAATGACGTAGTACACGATCGCATAGCAGATACCGACAATCGGGAACAGCCACAGCTTGCTGCTGTTACCGGACAGGACGATAAAGTCGATCAGGCCGTGAGAGAACGAGGTACCGTCACGCATACCCAGCAGGATACAGATCGGGAACGCCAGACCCGCCAGAATGGCATGGATAACGTACAGGATCGGCGCCACGAACATGAAGGAGAACTCGATCGGCTCGGTGATACCGGTCAGGAACGAGGTCAGTGCGGCGGAGATCATGATACCGCCCACTTTGGCGCGGTTTTCCGGTTTAGCAGAGTGCCAAATCGCGATTGCCGCTGCCGGCAGACCGTACATTTTGAACAGGAAGCCGCCAGACAGTTTGCCCGCGGTCGGGTCGCCTGCCATGTAGCGCGGGATATCGCCGTGGAACACCTGACCAGCCGCGTTGGTGTATTCGCCGATCTGCATCTGGAAAGGAACGTTCCAGATGTGGTGCAGACCAAACGGCACCAGGCAACGCTCGATGAAACCGTAGATACCAAACGCTACCACCGGGTTCTGATAAGCAGCCCACTGGGAGAAGGTCTGGATCGCGGAACCGATCGGCGGCCAAATGAAGGAGAGGATCACGCCGGTGAAGATAGCGGCCAGACCAGAGATAATCGGTACAAAGCGCTTGCCCGCAAAGAAGCCCAGGTATTCTGGCAGCTTGATACGATAGAAGCGGTTGAACATGTACGCGGCGATAGCACCGGAGATAATACCGCCAAGCACGCCGGTATCAGCCAGGTGTTTTGCCGCAATCTCTTCAGCAGGTAAATGCAGCACCAGCGGCGCAACCACCGCCATGGTTTTCACCATGATGCCGTAAGCCACGACTGCAGCCAGTGCGGATACACCGTCGTTATTGGTGAAGCCGAGGGCCACACCGATAGCGAAGATCAGCGGCATGTTGGCGAAAACTGAACCGCCTGCTTCTGCCATAACGTGGGAGACCACGGCTGGCAGCCAGCTGAAGTTTGCGGAACCGACGCCCAGCAGGATACCTGCGATAGGCAGTACGGATACCGGCAGCATCAGCGATTTACCGACCTTCTGCAGGTTAGCAAATGCATTCTTAAACATAATTGAGAGTGCTCCTGAGTATTTGGTACTTTTTTACGTTTTCACGCATTGGCCCGGGGGGAGAACCGTGCCGTGGACAGGACATCTAAGCGCCCTTTATTTATTACACAGAGTAAAATAATTAACGGGATGATTGTTTGACGGCTATCACGTTTCAATCAGCCTTACGGTAAAAATTTACATCAGCTTACATAAGTTGTATCCAGATGTTGCCAAAAAACCTTCACCGCCACTTTTGTGGCGGTGAACTTTACTCGCTTTGGTTATTAATTACGAGCCTTAAAATAATAAGCAGATCAAGCAGGTTGTAAGCGGGCGGGGTCAATATGGAACAGAGTGGCAAAATTATCGGTGGTCTGCTGGGCCAGTTGCTCCAGCGACACGCCTTTCAGTACCGCCATGTATTCCGCAACGTCACGGACCAGCGCCGGCTGGTTCTCTTTGCCGCGATGGGGGACTGGCGCCAGGTACGGCGAATCGGTCTCCACCAGCAGGCGATCCAGCGGAACATAGCGCGCCGCATCGCGCAGCTGCTCGGCGTTACGAAAAGTGACGATACCGGAAAACGAGATATAGAACCCCATGTCGAGCAATTTACCCGCTGTCTCCCTGTCCTCAGTGAAACAGTGTAGTACGCCACCGCAATCCGTCACCTTTTCTTCGCGTAAAATGGCCAGGGTATCGGCGCGCGCGTCGCGGGTGTGGACGATCACCGGCTTATTCAGCTCGCGGCCAATGCGTATGTGGTCGCGAAACGAGGTTTGCTGCTGGGCTTTGGTTTCCGGGGTATAAAAATAATCCAGACCGGTCTCCCCCATCGCCACAACGCCCTCTTCCGCCGCCAGCGTGCGCAGGGTCTCCACCTCGTAGGCTTCGTCCTGGTTTAACGGATGCACGCCGCAGGAGAAGACGACGTTGTCACGCGTCCCCACCAGCTCACGCATACTGCGGTAGCCGGGCAAGGTCGTGGCGACCGCCAGGCAGAATTTCACATCGCGCGCGGCCGCTTTTGCCAGCACGTCGTCGACGTTTTTGTGCAGAGTTTGATAATCCAGACCATCAAGATGGCAGTGGGAGTCGACTAAAAACATAATGTCTCACTCAGAGGTGGGATACGGGTAAAACCGTCCCGGGTTGCAGGTAATGTTCCCAGCGCAGCAGGCGCTCGGTGAGCAGCAGTTCGCGGTTGACGCCGACGACGTTCAGCAATTGCTCACGGCAGGTACAGACGTCATGGGCGATCGCCTGCAGCCGGGCGGCGGGCAGGCTGTGCGCCAGCTGCTCCAGCAGCGGCCAGACGTCCGGGTTACTCACCAGGGCAATCCCCTGCTGTCGTTTTTGCGCATCGACCAGCAGCGATGCCAGCCAGTGCAGGCGAACCGCCGCCTGTTCATGATTGAGTATCGGCAGCAATGCCAGCCAGTCACCACTCGCCAGGGTGGCCGCCAGCGCCTGACACAGCTGCTGCCGCGCCGTCCACTGCGGTTCCTGTAATAGTTCGAGCGCCGCGGCCGGCGCGCTGGCGCACAGACGCAACGCGGTCAACAGCGACTCCTGCGGCAGGTTCACCTCTCGCTCCAGCCAGGCCAGGGCATAAGACTCCGACGGCGGCGCCAGGTGGTGCAGGCGACAACGGCTGCGCAGAGTCGTCAGCAGACGCGCCGGCTCCTGGCAGGCGAGGAAGAACCAGGTATTCTCCGGCGGCTCTTCCAGCGTTTTCAGCAACGCGTTGGCGGCGGCATCGGTCAGCAAAGCGGCATCGCTAATCCACACCACTTTCGCCCCACCGAGGCGCGCGCGCTCATAGAGCTTTTCATTGACATCGCGCACCGCATCAATGCCCAGCGCACTCTTGCCCTTTTCGGGGATCAGCGGATAGTAATCGGGATGTGTGCCGGCCTGCATCAGCTGGCAACTATGGCAGTGGCCGCAGCTTTTATGTCCTTCGGGCTGGCGGCACATCAGGAAGCGGCACAGCGCGTAAATCAACGCCTCACCGCCCATCCCGCTCAGAGACTGTAACAGCAAGGCGTGGTGGCCTCGTCCGGCCTGATAGCTTCCGACCAGTTGCTCGAACGACGGGCGCAGCCACGGATACCATTTCATGCCGGTTGCTCCGCCATCCACTGGGCGATTGTGGCGCGTATGTCGCGAGCGACGGCGTCGAGCGGCTGGGTCGCGTCAACCGTACGGATCGACGGGTCTGCAGCGGCCAGCTCAAGGTAGCGCGCGCGGGTGCGATTGAAGAAGTTCATGGACTCCTGCTCAATGCGATCCAGTTCGCCGCGGGCCCGGGCGCGCTGCAGCCCCACTTCCGGCGTGACGTCGAGGTACAGCGTCAGATTGGGGCGGAAATCGCCGAGTACCGCGTCGCGCAGCGTCGCCAGCATCGTACGGTCAATTCCCCGGCCGCCGCCCTGATAAGCCTGAGTCGACAGATCGTGACGATCGCCGATCACCCACTGGCCGCGGGCCAGCGCGGGCTTAATCACGGTCTCCACCAGCTGGACGCGCGCCGCGTAAAACATCAGCACTTCCGCTTTATCATTAATGACCTCATCACCCGTGGACTGGATATCCAGCACCAGGCTACGCAGTTTTTCGGCAAGGACAGTGCCCCCCGGCTCGCGGGTAAACACCATATCGTGAATACCTGCCGACTGCAGCGTCTCCACCACCAGCTGACGTGCGGTGGTCTTCCCGGCGCCCTCCAGCCCCTCGATGACGATATAGTTACTGCGCATTTTTTTCCTTAAGTACTTTCAGATAGTCCTGCACCGCACGGTTATGACTGACCAGGTTTGTGGTAAACGTATGGCCCCCTTTCCCGTCGGCGACAAAATAGAGGTATGACGTTTTCGCCGGATGGGCGGCCGCCTTCAGCGACGCCGCGCCCGGCACTGCGATAGGACCAGGCGGCAGGCCGCTGATGGTATAAGTGTTGTATGCGGTCGGCGTCTCGAGATCCTTACGCGTTAACTTACCAGTATACCCCTCGCCCATCCCGTAGATCACGGTCGGATCGGTCTGTAAGCGCATACCGATGCGCAGGCGATTGATAAATACCGACGCGACGCGGTCGCGCTCTTCCGCCACCGCGGTCTCTTTCTCAATAATCGAGGCCATGGTCAACAGCTGGTTCTGATCGGCATAGGGCAGATTGTCCATCCGTCCTTCCCAGATCTTCGCCACTTCGGCGACCATTTTCTGATGCGCGCGCTTGAGGATGGCGATATCGCTGGTATTGGCGGTGTACATCCAGGTATCCGGCCAGAACCAGCCCTCCACCCAGTCGGCATGCTCAAGACCTAACGCCTTAGCCACCGTCGCATAGCTATCATCATCGAGAGTGTGCTTCACGTACGGGGCATCGCGCAGCTGGCGCAGGTAGTCGCTAACGCGCATACCTTCGACAAAGCGCAGCGGAAACTGCGCCTCTTTACCGCTGGCCAGCAGCTGCAGCATCTCGCGCACCGTCATCTGCGGCGTGAAGCGATAGGTCCCGGCTTTGAAGTGAGACAGCTCAGGTTCCACCCGCAGCAGCCACTGGAAAACGCGCGGGCGGTTGATCACCTTCTCGCGATAAAGATCCTGGCCCAGCGCCAGACGGCCGGTACCGGGCTCCAGGGTGAAGATGGTCTCTTCTTTAATCAGCAGCTTGCTGTCCGCCAGCTGGCGTACTTTCCACATGCCTGCCGCCGCGGCGATGCCCAGCACCACCACTAACAGCAGAATAAAACGTAACATTTTCTTCATACTAACCAGACAGCTCACACAAAGGGGCTAAAAAATGGTAAAGCTCGCGCGAGGACCAGACGGTCTCCTCCCAGCGACGAACCGGCACCAGCGGCATCAGCGCATTGCAGATCAGCACTTCATCGGCTTCACGCAATACCTCAGGACGCGCTGTCACTTCGACAACGCGAAACGCCGATGGTGCCAGCTGTGCGATACAGCGCTGCCGCATAATGCCGTTGACCCCGGCGTAATCGAGCCGCGGAGTAAATACATCCCGTCCCTGACGCCAGAATAAATTCGCGGCACAGCATTCCGTAAGCCACCCGTCACTGTCAAGGACCAGCGCCTCATCGGCGTCCGTCTGCTCAAGATGAGAGCGGATCAGTACCTGCTCAAGGCGATTAAGATGCTTCAGTCCGGCAAGCCACGGGTTGCGCCCCAGGGGCACCGGGCTCTGGGTCAGGGTAATGCCCTCCTCCCGCCAGCGCGCATAATGCGCCGGGAATGGAGAGACACTGAGAATGCGGGTGGGCGACACGCAGCCCGCCGTACTGTATCCCCTTCCCCCAACGCCGCGGGTGAGGATCACCTTCAACACGCCCTGCGCGTGCGGCCGCGCCAGACGCTGCATCTCTTCGCTCAGCGTCAGCCAGTCGTGAAATGGTATTTGTAATTTTTCACAGGTTGTCTGCAAACGCTGCAGATGGGCGTCCAGTAGCGCAACCTGCCCCTGCTGAATGCGGGCGGTAGTAAAACAGCCGTCGCCAAACTGGGTGGCGCGATCGTTCGCTGCCAGCGTGTCCTGTGCAACGCCATTTATCAAGAACATAAAGGACTCCTTTTCACTGGTCGGTCAGTGTCTCAGGACCCAGAGCAGAGGACAAGCGGAGAAAACTGAATAAAAAAAGGCCCGACAAACGGGCCTTTTGTTAAAGCAGTACCGGGGCAAGCCCTGTCACACTTTTTTGAAGATCAACGAACCGTTAGTGCCGCCAAAGCCGAAGGAGTTGCACAGGGTGTACTCCATACCGGAAACCTGACGCGCTTCGTGTGGCACGAAATCGAGGTCGCAGCCCTCATCCGGGTTGTCGAGGTTGATCGTCGGCGGAACCGCCTGGTCGCGCAGCGCCAGGATAGAGTAGATCGACTCTACGGCCCCTGCCGCGCCCAGCAGGTGCCCGGTCATGGATTTGGTGGAGCTCACCATGACGCGGCTCGCCGCATCACCGAAGACTGACTTAACGGCCTGCGCTTCTGCTTTATCGCCAGCCGGCGTCGAGGTGCCGTGGGCGTTGACGTAGCCAATCTGGCCCGGTTCGATGCCCGCATCGCGAATGGCATTCACCATCGCCAGCGCGGCGCCCGCACCATCTTCCGGCGGTGACGTCATGTGGTAAGCATCGCTGCTCATGCCGAAGCCAACGATCTCGGCGTAGATTTTGGCACCGCGTTTTTTAGCATGCTCGTACTCTTCCAGCACCACCATACCCGCGCCGTCGCCCAGCACGAAGCCGTCGCGATCTTTATCCCACGGACGGCTCGCCGCCTGCGGGTTGTCATTGCGCGTGGAGAGCGCACGCGCCGCGCCGAAGCCGCCCACGCCAAGCGGGGTACTGGCTTTTTCCGCACCGCCTGCCACCATCGCATCGGCATCGCCATAGGCGATGATGCGCGCGGCCTGGCCGATGTTGTGCACGCCTGAAGTACATGCGGTCGCGATAGAGATGCTTGGCCCACGCAGACCAAACATGATGGTCAGATGCCCGGCCACCATGTTAACAATTGTGGAAGGAACGAAGAATGGGCTGATCTTACGCGGTCCGCCGTTAACCAGCGAACTGTGGTTTTCTTCGATCAAGCCGAGACCGCCAATACCGGAGCCGATAGCGGCGCCAATACGGGTTGCATTCTCTTCCGTCACTTCAAGGCCAGAATCCTGCATGGCCTGAACGCCAGCGACAATTCCATATTGAATGAAGGCATCCATCTTGCGCTGTTCTTTGCGCGAGATAATGTCATCACAGTTAAAATCCTTTACTAAGCCAGCAAATTTCGTTGCATAGGCGCTAGTATCGAAATGGTCGATCAGGCTGATGCCACTCTGACCGGCAAGGAGAGCTTTCCAGGTAGACTCTACGGTATTGCCGACAGGAGACAACATGCCCAGTCCGGTCACAACTACACGACGCTTAGACACGTTTGTCCTCCAGGGAGGGAAAATAGATTCTTGTGGGACAATAAAAAGATAAAACTCAGGCGGTCGAATGACCGCCTGGAGATGTTCACTTACGCCTGGTGGCCGTTGATGTAATCAATGGCAGCCTGAACGGTGGTGATTTTCTCAGCTTCTTCGTCCGGAATCTCAGTATCAAACTCTTCTTCCAGAGCCATTACCAGCTCAACGGTGTCAAGAGAATCAGCGCCCAGGTCTTCAACGAAGGAAGCATTGTTGGTAACTTCTTCCTGCTTAACGCCCAGCTGCTCGCCGATAATTTTCTTAACGCGTTCTTCGATAGTGCTCATACTCTTAAATTTCCTATCAAAACTCGCTTTCGCGATGGTTTTCGTAGTGTATAAAATGTTGAAAAATTTGCAACTAAATCCCGGCAGGTCTTACCACGATTTTGCGCTATTTTGAGGCCGTTTGCCCTAAGAACGCAAATCTTTTCGCACAAAACCGCACAGGGAACCGTGCGAAGTGCGCGGTTCCTGAACGTTTTGCACAAATCTCGGTCAGACCATGTACATTCCGCCGTTGACGTGCAGCGTTTCACCAGTGATGTAACTTGCTTCGTCAGAGGCTAAAAATGCAACCGCGCTGGCGATTTCATTTGGGGTGCCAAGGCGCCCCGCAGGAACTGCCGCCAGCGTACCCGCACGCTGCTCATCGGTCAGCGCACGCGTCATGTCCGTTTCAATAAAGCCCGGAGCAACAACGTTTACAGTAATACCGCGGGACGCAACTTCACGCGCCAGTGATTTACTGAAGCCGATCAGACCCGCTTTCGCCGCAGCGTAGTTGGCCTGACCCGCATTTCCCATGGTACCAACCACAGAACCGATAGTGATAATACGTCCATGACGCTTTTTCATCATAGCGCGCATTACCGCTTTTGACAGACGGAAAACCGATGACAGGTTGGTTTCGATAATATCGTTCCACTCGTCATCTTTCATGCGCATCAACAGATTGTCGCGAGTGATCCCGGCATTATTCACCAGGATATCCACTTCGCCAAACTCTGCGCGCACATTTTCCAGAACAGATTCAATAGATGCCGGGTCGGTCACATTCAACATCAGACCTTTACCGTTGGCGCCTAAATAGTCGCTGATGGCCTGCGCGCCGCTTTCGCTGGTCGCAGTACCGATAACTTTCGCGCCACGAGCGACGAGCGTTTCAGCGATTGCACGGCCAATACCGCGGCTTGCACCGGTAACCAGCGCGATTTTTCCTTCAAAACTCATGGTTTTCCTCTTTTATTGCTCAAGCGCCGCAGACATCGCCGCCGGCTCGTTAAGCGCGGAAGCGGTCAGGGTGTCAACAATACGTTTGGTCAGGCCGGTGAGGACTTTACCCGGGCCAACTTCATACAGATGCGTTACGCCCTGCGCCGCCATAAACTCAACGGTTTTGGTCCACTGGACCGGGCTGTACAGCTGGCGTACCAGCGCGTCGCGAATGGCGTCCGGCGTGGTTTCGCATTTCACGTCGACGTTATTCACTACCGGAATCGTCGGCGCGTTGAAGGTGATTTTCTGCAACTCCAGCGCCAGTTTTTCTGCAGCTGGCTTCATCAGCGCGCAGTGGGACGGCACGCTCACCGGCAGCGGCAGCGCGCGTTTGGCGCCAGCGGCTTTACAAGCGGCGCCAGCGCGTTCAACGGCCTCTTTATGCCCGGCGATAACCACCTGGCCCGGGGAATTGTAGTTCACCGGAGAGACAACCTGCCCTTCGGCCGATTCTTCACAGGCTTTGGCGATAGAAGCGTCATCCAGGCCGATAATCGCGGACATGGCGCCGGTACCTTCCGGTACGGCTTCCTGCATGAATTTCCCGCGCAGTTCAACCAGACGAACGGCATCAGCGAAACCGATAACCCCTGCGCAAACCAGCGCGGAGTATTCGCCGAGGCTGTGGCCCGCCAGCAGGGTCGGCGCTTTGCCGCCCTGCTGCTGCCAGACGCGGTATAGCGCCACGGAGGCGGTCAGCAGCGCCGGCTGAGTCTGCCAGGTTTTATTCAGTTCTTCTGCCGGACCCTGTTGAGCCAGCGCCCACAGATCGTAACCCAACGCTGCGGACGCTTCACCGAAGGTCTCTTCAATCACCGGCCAGGTGGCAGCCATATCGGCCAGCATGCCTACGGCCTGGGAACCTTGTCCCGGGAACACAAAAGCAAATTGCGTCATGTTTAAATCCTTATACTAAAAACGAACCAGCGCGGAACCCCAGGTGAAACCGCCACCAAAGGCTTCCAGCAGAATCAACTGACCGCGTTGGATACGGCCATCGCGAACGGCTTCATCCAGCGCGCAAGGGACTGACGCCGCGGAGGTGTTGCCATGGCGGTCGAGGGTCACAACGACGTTATCCATCGACATGCCCAGTTTCTTCGCCGTCGCGCTGATAATACGCAGGTTTGCCTGGTGCGGCACCAGCCAGTCCAGCGCTGAACGTTCAAGATTATTCGCTGCCAGCGTCTCATCAACGATGTGCGCCAGCTCGGTGACCGCCACTTTGAAGACTTCATTGCCGGCCATCGTCAGATAGATCGGGTTTTCCGGATCGACGCGATCGGCGTTCGGCAGGGTCAGCAGTTCGCCATAGCTGCCGTCAGCATGCAGATGCGTCGAGATAATGCCTGGCTCTTCGGAAGCGCCCAGAACCACCGCGCCCGCGCCATCGCCGAAAATAATAATCGTGCCGCGATCCGCCGGATCGCAGGTACGCGCCAGCACATCGGCGCCAATCACCAGCGCATAATCCACCGCGCCGTTCTTCACGTACTGATCGGCGACGCTCAGCGCATAGGTGAAACCGGCGCAGGCAGCGGCGACATCAAACGCCGGGCAACCCTTAACGCCCAGCATAGACTGGATCTGGCATGCCGAACTCGGAAACGCGTGCGTGCCGGAGGTGGTCGCAACGATAATCAGACCAATCTGCTCCGCGGACACGCCCGCCATCGCCAGCGCCTGCTTTCCGGCTTCAAAGCCCATCGTAGCAACTGTTTCATGCGCTGCGGCAATACGACGCTCACGGATACCTGTGCGGGTGACAATCCACTCGTCAGAGGTCTCTACCATTTTTTCCAGGTCGGCGTTTGTACGCACTTGCTCGGGCAGATAGCTGCCGGTACCAATAATCTTCGTATACATGTACGCTCAGTCACTCTTGGGTAATATACCCGCCTCTTTCAACCTGCCGCGGCGTCAATCGTGGCCATTCGTCCCGCTTTGCTGTCGGGAGTTCACGTCACTGTCGCTTTCCGGCAGCGCGAAACCAGCTGGGTATAAAGATTCCAGGCGCGCGGCGATCCGTTGAGGAATTTGCCGCTGCACCGCCTGCACTGCCTGCTCTATCGCGACGCTAAAGGCGCGTTGATTGGCAGCACCATGACTCTTGATCACGGAACCGCGCAATCCTAACAGACAGGCGCCATTATACTGGTCGGGGTTGAGGTGACTGAATCGCCTCGCCAGGCTTTTTTGTAACCAACGTTTTAATAACAGCAGCCACCACGACCGTTTTTTGCCCTCTCCCTGAGATTTCAGCAGTGAAAGGAACATTCTGACAACACCTTCCATGGTTTTTAATGTGACGTTGCCCGTGAATCCATCACAAACCAGCACATCGGTTTTTCCGGTCAACAGTTCATTGGCTTCAAGATAGCCGATGTAGTTGAGGGAAGGCAGCGTTTTCAGCACTGCGGCAGCATCGCGAATGCTGCTGAGGCCTTTCATCTCTTCTTCGCCGATATTCAGCAAGGCGACGCGCGGGTTGGTCATGCCAACCACTTCCTCCGCCAGCACCGCGCCCATGACGGCGAACTGCACCAGCATCGTGCTGTCACAATCGACGTTGGCGCCGAGATCCAGCACCACGGTTTTGCCCTTCTGCTGGTGCGGCAGAACCGTCACCAGCGCCGGCCGCTCAATACCTTCGATCGGTTTGAGCAACAGTTTCGCCAGTCCCATCAGCGCGCCGGTGTTGCCGGCGCTGACGCAGGCTTCCGCCCGCCCTTCTTTCACAAGCTCCAGCGCCACGCGCATTGAGCTTCCGCGACTGCTGCGGATAGCCTGTGCGGGTCGCGCATCACTGGCAATAACTGACTGCGCAGGAATAATCTGCAGACGCGAACGTTGTTCGAAGTCAGCTTTGGCAAGTAATGGCGTGATGGCGTCGGGGTCGCCGACTAAAAGAAGTGTGAGTTGCGAATTAGAGTTCAGTGCCTGCAGTGCTGCAGGCACCGTCACGGATGGGCCAAAATCGCCCCCCATGACATCTAACGCCAGGGTTAGACGTGTCAAGGTATCGTCGCTGCCCGGTTCGGTGATTCCCCAGTTGCCCGGGGAGTCCTCACTAAGCTTCATCACGCTGGCACTCGCGAATGTTCACGCTGCAGACGCAACAATTCGGGCATTGATGCCCCTGGTGATCGGGTTAACCGAATGTCCAGGGACGCACACGCCCGCCATGGCCTGCAACGGGAAATCCTGCGAGTATCGCGTGATTACTTAGCGATAACCTTGCGACCGCGGTAGAAACCGTCGGCAGTGATGTGGTGACGCAGGTGTTTCTCACCAGAAGTTTTGTCTACAGACAGGCTGGTGACTGCGGTCAGCGCGTCATGGGAACGACGCATGCCACGTTTGGAACGGGTTGGTTTATTCTGTTGTACGGCCATGGACCTTACTCCTCAATTACTTACGCTTTAAGCTGGCTAATACGGCAAATGGGTTTGGTTTTTGTGCCTCTTCAGGCAGTTCGCCAAAGACCATGTCCGCGTCGGACACTTCACAGTGTTCAGAATCATGCACCGGAACTACGGGCAGGGAGAGGATAATTTCATCCTCGACCATTGCCTGCAGGTCGATTTCACCGAATTCGTTAACCTCAATCGGCTCATACGCTTCCGGTAGTGCTTCGGCCTGTTCGTCATTTCTGACGGGGCTAAAACAATACGTGGTGTGGACGTGATGAGGGAACGGTTTCCCGCAACGCTGGCATTCGAGGGTTACCGTCACCTTTGCATCGCCAGTGATGACGGCGAGACGCTGGTTATCGATAGCGAACGACATGCTGCATTCCACATCGCTGTCCACGCTGACTACAGAATCGGCTACACGTTCAACCTGATCGCGGGCATAGATGCCTTCGTAATCAAGGCGTTTTTGAGCCGTGCGGACCGGATCAAGAGTCAGGGGTAATTTTACCTTTTGCATAGGGCGCGCATATTAACTTTGTAATGTCATAGAGTCAAAGAAAAAGGCAGCCTCAGGTTGCCTTTTGCCATTTATTCGCACACATTGCGGCGCATAGTTTAAGATGATGCTCTGCGAAGCGCTATATGTGGATGAAAAAATATGTCTGAACTTATCCTCGCGTCAACCTCTCCCTGGCGGCGCATGCTGCTGGAAAAACTGGGGTTACCGTTTGAATGTGCCGCGCCTGACGTTGACGAAACGCCGTTGCCGGAAGAATCCGCGCGTCAACTTGTCGCCCGACTGGCGCAAGCCAAAGCGCAAAGCCTGGCCTCCCGCTATCCGCACCACCTTATTATAGGCTCCGATCAGGTTTGCGTATTAGACGGTGAAATCACCGGCAAACCGCACACCGAAGAAAATGCCCGCCGGCAGTTGCGAAAGGCCAGCGGGACCATCGTCACCTTTTATACCGGTCTGGCGCTATACAACTCCGCCACCGGCCATCTGCAAACCGAATGCGAGCCCTTTGACGTTCACTTTCGCCATCTCAGCGATAAAGAGATTGAAGGCTACGTCCGCAAAGAGAACCCGCTGCAATGCGCCGGGAGTTTCAAGAGCGAGGGGTTAGGGATTACGCTATTTGAACGACTGGAAGGCCGCGACCCGAACACTCTGGTCGGTTTACCCTTAATCGCGCTCTGTCAGATGCTGCGCCGCGAGAATAACAATCCGCTGTTAGGTTAAAGCAAAAAAAACGGCGGAACTGATTCCGCCGTTGCGCTTATTTGCTCTTACGTAGCACCTGTAAACAGTGCTTCAGCTGGTTATCCAGCGGCGCCTCAACGCGCATCACCTCCCCGCTCCCCGGGTGGGTAAACTTCAGCGCCGCCGCGTGCAGGAACAGGCGGTTTAAGCCGGTACCGGACAGCTGCTTGTCGAACTCGCGGTCGCCATAGCGATCGTCAAAAGCGATAGGATGCCCGGCATACTGGGTATGAACGCGGATCTGATGCGTGCGGCCGGTGACCGGGCTGCAGCGCACCAGCGTGGCGAATTCGTAACGCTCTTCCACTTTAAAGCGCGTCTCCGACGGCTTGCCTTCCTGACTCACGCGAACGATACGCTCCCCACTCTGCAGAATATTCTTCAACAGCGGGGCCTGGACCACTTTGGTATGCGACTGCCACTGGCCGCGCACCAGCGCCAGGTAGTCTTTCTGCATGCCTTTATCGCGCAGCTGCTCGTGCAGCGAACGCAGCGCCGAGCGCTTTTTCGCCACCAGCAGCACGCCGGAGGTATCGCGGTCGAGACGATGCACCAGCTCAAGGAAACGTGCCTCCGGGCGCAGGGCGCGCAGCCCTTCAATCACGCCAAAGCTCAGTCCGCTGCCGCCGTGTACCGCAGTACCGGAAGGTTTGTTGAGTACCAGAATATGATCGTCTTCATAGAGGATCACCTCAGAGAGCGCGGCCACTTTCTGCAGATGCGGCGATACCGCCTCTTCTTCACGCTCCGCCACGCGCACCGGCGGGATACGGACTTCATCACCCGCTTCCAGCTTATACTCCGGCTTCACGCGCTTTTTGTTTACCCGCACCTCGCCTTTACGCAGGATGCGATAAATCATGCTCTTCGGTACACCTTTCAATTGGGTACGCAAAAAGTTGTCGATACGTTGCCCCGCTTCATCAGCAGCAATGGCAACCATTTTTACGGTTGGGGTCTCAGTTTTCATGGTGCGCGATTCTAAATAGCCGGACGCATTAGCGCCACTCATTTTTATATGCTTATATTTATCATTATCCTGTTTTCACGGTTTACCTGACCGCCATTTTGTTTGTTATTAGAACAATCTGTATGGGCAGGTGATAAAACTGTGAGTAACCGGGTGATAAAAGGTGAAAGTCAACTTGCTATAACAAGGTTAGCAATGGAATAATGAGACCGTTTTCCGTATTGCATCTTGTTAGAACAAGACATTAGCGGAATGACCAATTTTGTCTGACCGATCGCCCACGCAGCAATGGCGTAAGACGTTGTGATCTTTCAGACAGTTAGCGGGCTGCGGGTTGCAGTCCTTACCGGTACAGGCTCTATGGATTTCAAGTCGCAGGAAGGCGTCAACTCCGGGACTCCCGGGAGCTCATCTGGATCCTTTGATCGAGGTGAGCAGGTTAAGCCACCATGCCTGCAACGCGAAAGACGACGAGTATAAATGGAATATTCTCTGGTGATACATCCCAGGCTGTTCCCCTGAATAATTGCGCTGTGTTTCCGTTTGAAACACAGGCGACCGACACTCTGCGCCTCTTAAGCGCGCGACAACCGTGAGGTTGGCGACGTGAACCAGACACGAGGCCATCGGTTTTCCCCCGGAAAGGCATTACTCTGCCCGCAGCTTAGTCGTCAATGTAAGAATAATGAGTAAGTTACGATGAAAAGAATGTTAATCAACGCAACTCAGCAGGAAGAGTTGCGCGTCGCCCTTGTTGATGGGCAGCGCCTGTACGACCTGGATATCGAAAGCCCCGGGCACGAACAGAAAAAAGCGAACATCTACAAAGGCAAAATCACCCGCATTGAACCTAGCCTTGAAGCCGCGTTTGTCGATTACGGCGCCGAGCGTCATGGTTTCCTCCCCCTCAAAGAAATCGCCCGCGAATACTTCCCTGCTAACTACAATGCGCACGGTCGTCCTAATATCAAAGACGTGCTGCGCGAAGGTCAGGAAGTTATCGTGCAGATTGATAAAGAAGAACGCGGCAACAAAGGCGCTGCGCTCACCACCTTTATCAGCCTGGCAGGCAGCTATCTGGTCCTGATGCCGAACAACCCGCGCGCGGGGGGAATTTCCCGCCGTATCGAGGGCGACGACCGCACTGAACTGAAAGAAGCGCTGGCGAGCCTGGAGCTTCCGGACGGCATGGGTCTTATCGTTCGCACCGCTGGCGTCGGCAAATCTGCCGAAGCCCTGCAGTGGGACCTGAGCTTCCGCCTGAAGCACTGGGAAGCGATTCAGAAAGCCGCGGAAAGCCGTCCGGCGCCGTTCCTGATCCACCAGGAAAGCAACGTGATTGTCCGCGCATTCCGCGATTATCTGCGCCAGGACATCGGCGAAATCCTGATCGATAACCCGAAAGTGCTCGAGCTGGCGCGCCAGCATATCGCCGCACTGGGTCGTCCGGATTTCAGCAGCAAAATCAAACTGTACACCGGTGAAATCCCGCTGTTCAGCCATTATCAGATTGAATCGCAAATTGAGTCCGCCTTCCAGCGTGAAGTGCGCCTGCCTTCCGGTGGGTCTATCGTTATCGACAGCACCGAAGCGCTGACCGCGATCGATATCAACTCCGCCCGCGCCACCCGCGGCGGCGATATCGAAGAGACAGCCTTCAATACCAACCTTGAAGCGGCTGACGAGATTGCCCGCCAGCTGCGTCTGCGCGACCTCGGCGGCTTGATCGTTATCGACTTTATCGATATGACCCCGGTTCGCCACCAGCGTGCGGTGGAAAACCGTCTGCGTGAAGCCGTTCGTCAGGACCGCGCGCGCATTCAGATTAGCCATATTTCGCGCTTCGGCCTGCTGGAGATGTCTCGCCAGCGCCTGAGCCCGTCGCTGGGCGAATCCAGCCATCACGTCTGCCCGCGCTGCTCCGGCACCGGTACCGTGCGTGATAACGAATCGCTGTCGCTCTCTATTCTGCGTCTGATTGAAGAAGAGGCGCTGAAAGAGAACACCAAAGAAGTCCACGCCATCGTTCCGGTACCGATCGCCTCTTATCTGCTGAACGAAAAACGTGCCGCAGTGAGCGCAATCGAATCCCGTCAGGGCGATGTCCGCGTCATTATCGTGCCAAACGACGAGATGCAGACGCCGCACTACTCCGTCCTGCGCGTGCGTAAAGGTGAAGAGACCTCAACGCTGAGCTATCTGCTGCCGAAGCTGCATGAAGAAGAGATGGCGCTGCCTGGTGACGAGGAGCCAGCAGAACGTAAACGTCCGGAGCAGCCTGCGCTGGCCGCCTTTGTGATGCCTGACGCCCCACCGGCACCGATGCTGGAAGAGCCTGTGGCTGCCCCTGCGGTCGCCGCTGCCCCGGTCGCGGCCGCCGCGCCGGCCCAGCCGGGACTACTCTCACGCTTCTTCAGCGCGCTGAAAAATATCTTCTCTGGCACTGAAGAAGCCAAGCCGGTTGAAGTTCCGGTCGAGAAGAAAGCGGAAGAAAAACCGGAGCGTCAGCAGGAGCGCCGTAAACCGCGGAGCAACAACCGCCGCGATCGCAACGACCGCAACGATCGCCGTGATAACCGCGACAATCGTGACAACCGTGATAACCGTGACAATCGCGACACCCGTGCGGACAATGCCGAGGGTCGTGAGCCGCGCGAATCGCGTGAAGAAAACCGTCGCAATCGTCGCGAAAAGCAGCCGCAAAACGTAGAAGCGCGTGACGCTCGCCAGACCGTCGGCGATGACGCGGACAAAGCCAAATCCCGCGACGAGCAGCAGCCGCGCCGCGAACGCTCCCGCCGCCGCAATGACGATAAACGCCAGGCGCAGCAGGAAGCCAAGGTGCAGACGCGTGAAGAGCCGGAAGTACAGGAGACTGAGCAGGAAGAGCGCGTGCAGACTCTGCCGCGTCGTAAACCGCGTCAGCTCTCCCAGAAAGTACGCATTGAGTCAGCCGTTGCCGAGCAGACTGCCGAGATCGCGCCTGAGACCGTTGTGGCTGAAGTCGCCGCCCCGCGCAGCGAGCCGGTGAAAGCCGAACTGCCGGCGGTAGCGGAAAACGTAGTGGAACACGATGAAAACGGCGAATCCCGTGAAGCGAACGGTATGCCGCGCCGCTCTCGTCGTTCCCCGCGTCATCTGCGCGTGAGCGGTCAGCGCCGTCGTCGCTATCGTGACGAACGCTATCCGACCCAGTCGCCTATGCCGCTGACCGTCGCCTGCGCCTCGCCGGAGATGGCTTCCGGTAAAGTCTGGATCCGCTACCCGGTCGTTCGTCCGCAGGACCAGCAGCCGGAAGAGGTTCCGGTTCAGGACACCAGCGCCATTGAAGCCATCGAGGCTGTTGCGACACCGGTTGCCGTGGTTGAAACCGTCACTGCCGCGCCAGTTACCGTCGAGCCGGCGACCATGGAGCCCGTTACCGCTGAGCCGGTGGTCGTCGAACCTGTCGTAGCCGCCGAGCCGGTTATCGTTGATACTCCGGAAATTGTCGAGCCAGCCGCTGTCGAGCCAGCGCCGGTCGAAGCGCCAGCTGTCGAAGCGCCTCAGGCTATTGCGCCAGTGACGATCGACGCCGAGCCGGTCACGGTTGAACCTGAAGTGGTGGAAACGGCGCCTGTCGTTGAAGCGCCAGTGGAAACCATCGTTCCGGCCACGGAAACCGTGGTGGAAGCACCGGTGACCGAAGCCGCCCCAACAGCCCCTGCCGAACCGGTCAAAGCTGAAACGCCGGTAAGCAAACCCGTGGTTGTGGCTGGCGATCGCCATGCTACCGCGCCGATGACCCGGGCGCCTGCTCCGGACTATGTCCCGGAAGCGCCGCGCCACAGCACCTGGGTGCGCCCGCCGTTCGCTTTTGAAGGTAAAGGCGCCGCCGGTGGTCATAGTGCGACGCGTAAAGCCACCGCAGAACCGACCCGCCCACAGCCCGTCGAATAAGCGTGCTTAATAAAAAAACCGGCCTCTGGCCGGTTTTTTTATGCGCTTTGCGGACGCTGCATCCCGGCCAGATCCGGCATGATCTCCCGCATCAGGTCAAGGAACTTACGCAGGCGTGTCGGATAATAGCGCGCCCAGGGATAAACCAGATGAACCGGTAGCGAGGCGGGGCGCCACTGCGGGAACAGCTCAATCAGCCGTCCGGCGGCAATATCCTCCACGACCGTCCAACTGGACACCATCGCCACCCCCAGCCCCGCCAGCGCGGTATTTCGCGCGACGTACAGGCTGTCAGTGCTCAGGCAGGGGGTGATGGCCGTCGAGACGATTTGCCCACTTTCCAGATGCCGGAGCCGTACCTCATGCTGATAAAAGGTATTAATGGCGATCCACGGCAGGCCGGATAGCGCCTCCAGCGAGGTTAACGGCGGGTACTTCGCCAGGAGTTCAGGGGAAGCCACCACGCAGCGCGGCACTTCCGCCAGCAGCACGGATACCGTGGCCGGATCCACCTCCGCGCCAACGCGGATGGCGCAGTCGATATTATCGCTGAGAAAGTCGACGGTATTATCATTCAGCATCCACTCGACCGACAGTTGCGGATGACGCTGCAGAAATGCGACCAGCGGCGCCAGCAGCTGTTGCTGGCCAAAAGCATGGGGCGCCCGTACCCGCAGCACCCCCACGGGCTGATCGTCGGCAATACGCAGATCATCCTCCAGCGCCAGCCAGGCGTCCACGACCTGACGGGCATGGCGATAACAGCGTTCGCCATCGTCAGTGAGCTTCATCGCATGAGTGGTGCGCAGGATCAACTTCACCCCCAGCAGTCCTTCCAGGGACTGCAGGCGGCGGCTGACGGTTGCCTGGGTGGTATCCATCTGCCCCGCGGCGGCGGAGAGTGAGCCGGCCTCTATAATACGAATATAGGTGCGCATCAGCTCAATGCGGTCTATACGCTCCTGTCTTTTCATTTTTCTTTTGCCTATACGTGCCACGTATAACCGTTTTACCACCAGCCCGGCTACCGCGCCAGCTGCATTCAGGGAAAAATAGCGCCATCGCATCTATGAGGTACTGATCATGACACCGACTTCCCTTTCCACCCGCGACGCAGGCTGGATTATCTTCATTCTCGCGCTCGGCGCCGGCTTTAGCGTCGCCTCTATCTATTATGCGCAGCCGCTACTGCCGCTGATGGGCGCCAATCTCCATCTGTCGGTAGAAGGGATGGGGCTGGTTCCTACCCTGACGCAGGCTGGCTACGCGCTCGGCATTCTCTTCCTGCTCCCGCTCGGCGACCGTCACGATCGCCGCCGGCTGATCCTGCTGAAGAGCGCAATGCTGGCGATCCTGCTGTTCCTGTGCAGCCTTACCGGCCAGCTCACCTCACTGCTGGTGGTCAGTCTGCTGATCGGTATGGCGGCCACCATGGCGCAGGATATCGTCCCGGCGGCGGCGATCCTCGCTCCGGCAGGCAAGCAGGGAAAAATGGTGGGCACGGTGATGACCGGGCTGCTGCTGGGGATCCTGCTTTCCAGGACGGTCAGCGGCGTAGTGGGCGCCGTATTCGGCTGGCGGGTGATGTATCAGGCGGCTGCAGTCAGCGTGGCGCTGATTGGCGTGGTGATGTGGCGGGTCCTGCCGCGCTTCGCCATTCACTCGACGCTGAGCTATCCGCAGCTGATGGCCTCAATGGCGCATCTGTGGCTGCGTTATCCGGCGTTACGCCGCGCTGCGCTGGCTCAGGGGGCGCTCTCTGTCGCCTTTAGCGCTTTCTGGTCGACGCTGGCGGTGATGCTCTCAGAACAGTATCACATGGGGAGCGCAGTAGCGGGTGGCTTTGGTATCGCCGGTGCCGCCGGGGCGCTGGCGGCACCGCTGGCCGGCGGACTGGCCGATAAGTTTGGCGCCGGTAAAGTGACTCAGATGGGCGCGGCGCTGGTCACCCTCTCCTTCGCCCTGATGTTTATGCTGCCGCTGCTCCCTCTGCATGGCCAGCTGGCGCTGATTGCTCTCTCGGCTATTGGCTTCGATCTCGGCCTGCAGTCAAGCCTGGTGGCACATCAGAACCTGGTTTACAGCCTGGAGCCGCAGGCCCGTGGCCGCCTGAACGCTCTGCTGTTCACCGTGGTCTTTATCGGGATGTCGCTGGGGTCGGTGCTGGGCAGCAAGCTGTACGTGCTGGCCGGCTGGAACGGAGTGGTCACCCTCGCCGTCGTCAGCGGGGCAATTGCCCTGGCGATCCGCCTGCTGGAGAATGCGCGCCTCATCGCAGCCGAACGCCGCACATCATAAAAAAAACCCGCTTCGCCTGAGCGAAGCGGGTTTCCTCTTTCCGTCGCAATGGCTTACGCTGTGCGACGGGCAAACTCTTTTACGCGGAAGCCCAACACCAGCAGCGTAGCGAAATAAGCCACTACTCCGGCGACCACCACCACCAGCAGGCGCATCAGGCGGAACGGCATCGTCCCCTGAGACCACTCCGGCATGAGATGCATGACGCCCAGCAGCGCCGCGGCCATCACCACCACCGCCGCGACCAGACGCAGCAGGAAAGTCAGCCAGCCGGGCTGTGGGGTGAAAATTTTCTGTTTACGCAGTTGCCAGTAGAGCAGCGCGGCGTTCAGGCAGGCCGCCAGCCCTATGGACAGTGACAGGCCCGCGTGCTTGAGCGGGCCGATAAACGCCAGGTTCATCACCTGGGTCATAATCAGGGTGACAATGGCAATCTTCACCGGCGTTTTGATGTCCTGACGGGAATAGAAGCCCGGCGCCAGCACTTTCACCACGATAAGCCCCATCAGCCCCACGGAATAGGCCACCAGCGCGCGCTGGGTCATCGCCGCGTCAAAGGCGCTGAATTTACCGTACTGGAACAGGGCCACGGTCAGCGGTTTAGCGAGGATCCCCAGCGCCACCGCGCTCGGCAGCGCCAGCAGGAAGCAGAGTCGCAGGCCCCAGTCCATCAGGCGGCAATACTCGTCATGGTTACCACTGGCGAAGCTTTTCGACAACGACGGCAGCAGGATGGTGCCAAGCGCCACGCCCAGGACACCTGACGGAAACTCCATCAGACGGTCGGCATAGTACATCCATGACACCGATCCCGACACGAGAAACGAGGCGAAGATGGTATTGATGATGAGGGAGATCTGGCTTACCGACACGCCAAGGATCGCCGGCCCCATCTGCTTCACTACCCGCATCGCGCCAGCATCTTTCAGATTAATTCTGGGCAGAACCAGCATACCAATCTTCTTCAGGTGCGGCAACTGGTAGGCCAGCTGCAGCACGCCGCCGACCGTCACCGCCCAGGCCAGCGCCAGCACCGGCGGATGGAAGTACGGCGCGGCAAACAGCGCAAAGCCAATCATGCTGACGTTGAGGAACGTCGGGGCAAAGGCCGGCACCGAGAAACGGTTCCAGGTATTGAGGATCGCCCCCACCAGCGAGGCCAGGGAGATCAGCAAAATATAGGGGAAGGTAATGCGCAGCAATTGGGTGGTCAGCGCAAATTTATCGGCGGTATCAGCAAACCCGGGGGCGGTGATGGTGATCACCCACGGCGCCGCCAGCATCCCGATAACGGTGACGATCGCCAGGGCCAGGGTCAGTAATCCGGAGACATACGAGACAAACACCCGGGTGGCATCTTCGCCCTGCTTGCTTTTATATTCGGCAAGGATCGGCACAAACGCCTGCGAGAAGGCGCCTTCGGCAAAAATACGCCGCAGCAGATTAGGCAGTTTGAAGGCGACAAAAAAGGCATCGGTCGCCATCCCGGCACCAAAAATGCGCGCCACAATCGCATCGCGGGCAAAGCCCAGCACGCGCGAAAACATGGTCATCGAACTGACGGCCGCCAGTGATTTTAAAAGATTCATTACGCTGTTATTCCAAACCCTGGAGTAAAACGCCCGCAAATGCGGGCGCTGGAAAGTGGCGATAGTCTACCGGGTTCAATATGAATTACTACTGTCAGTTGTTACAACGGATTATTCGCTGATGGCGTCACGCCAGAGTTTGTCAACCACCCGCTGAGCCAGCAGCGCCTGTTCGCCAGCGGTTTCCGGAACCGTCTGATTTTGCACGCATTCGATGAAATGTCGCGCGCAGCCGACAAAACCGCGCTGCTCGAGGGTGGTTTGCCAGCCCGCCACCGGGCGCTGGACCACGCCAAGACCACACTCCTCCTGCCATTCGCGCATCTCACTCACCGCATATAACCCGCCATCGGTGACCGCCTGCACCCACTCACGCTGGCTTCCAGCGCGGCGGTGCATGCTGGTGGTAACCTGCAGCCGGGGCGAACTGAACTGGTGTTCGGCATAGAGCATTTCACCCTGAGGAGTGATCTGCAACGTGCCGCCGCGCAGGCGCGCCTGACCATCAGCCAGCCACAACGCAGTATCCACCACGTGCAGATAGTCATCGAGAAGGGTAAAGCGCAGATCGTTGCCTACGCTGTCGTTACGATGCTTATCCATCCGCAGCGAGGCCACCTCGCCCAGCCGCCCCTTCAGTTCACGATAGAGTGGCGCAAAGCGGCGATTGAAACCGACCATCAGCGTCAGATGACGCCGGGCAGCCAGCTCGACCAGCGCTTCCGCCTCGCTCAGCTTGTCCGCCAGCGGTTTATCCACACAAACATGAACCCCGGCATTCAACAAGTGATTCACTACTTCATGATGTGAAGCCGTCGACGTATGGACAAAGACCGCATCGCACTGCGCCGCCAGGGCATCCAGCGAATCAGCATACGGGATCCGCCAGGTTTCGCAGATGCGCAACGCCTTCTCTTTTCCCGGCGACCAGGCTGCCTGCAGCGTCCAGCTTTCCGCAGCGCCTAACACCGGCAGCCACGCTTTCTGCGCGATGCCCCCTAAGCCAACCACCCCAATGCGCAGTCTTGTCCCCACGTTTAGTCCCCCAGATGGTGTAACAGCGAGTCAAGGCGCGCTTTCAATTCCGCCACCTCGCCTTCCAGTGCTTCAACCCGGGCACGCAGATCGTCATCGTCTTCCAGCGGCGAGAGTGCTTCCACCGTGGTGATCAGCGTGTCCATGTCATCGCAAAACAGATGCATATAGCGGCTTTCCCGTTTCCCCGGTTCCCGTGGCAGGCGGGCAACAAAAGGACCATCCTCGCGCGTCGCTAACCCTTCCAGCACGCTTTCCACTTCCGCCATATCGCTGAACTCATGCATCCGCTGCGCGCGGCTACGGAGTTCACCCGGCGTCTGGGCGCCGCGCAGCAGTAGCGTCGTCACCACCGCTACTTCGCCGGCGCTGAGTTTCAGATCGCCAAATTCAGAGTTGCAAAAGCGCTGCTCATACTTGGTCACTCGATTGCCGAATCCGCTGACCGTGCGTAAATAGTGGCGCTTCACCAGGGTATCCAGCAGCGTCTGGACCTCGCCTTCGCTCAGCGACATCACCGGTTCGCGGTTGGTTTTCTGATTGCAGGCGGTCACCACGGCGTTCACCGACAGCGGGTACTGCTCGGGCGTGGTAACCTGCTTTTCCAGCAGACAGCCAATGACGCGCGCTTCGTGCGCGGTTAACTGATATTTCATCCTCTCTCCTTAGCGCCCTGCTGACCAGTCCGGCGTCGTTAGCGCCGTCAGTACATGGTCACGCCACTGCCCGTCAATCAGCAGATAATCTTTGGCGTAACCCTCTTTTTCGAACCCCAACCGCGCCAGCAGCGCGCCGCTGCGCTGATTATGCGGCATATAGTTGGCCATAATGCGATGGATATGCTGCGTGCGCTGCATATAGCGAATCGCGGCGGTCAACGCTTCAAACATCAGCCCCTGCCCTTGCCACTTCTCGCCAATGGAGTAGCCGAGATAACAGGCATGGAATGATCCGCGAACTACGTTGGAGAAATTCGCCACGCCAACGATCTCTTTTTCCTCCGCATCGAGCAGCGCGAAATAAAATGCAGACCCCTGCTTATGAAACTCGCCGATCATTGACAGACGCGCCTGCCACCCGGAGGGATAGCAGTGGCTGTCGTCACGTACCGGCTCCCAGGGTTTTAAGAACACTTTATTCTCGGCGTAATAATCGGCCAGACGCCAGGCGTCACGATCGTGGACCAGGCGCACCACCAGCCGGTCCGTCGTCAAACGCACCTTCGGCACGTTACTGCGATAGCCAAACATTTCCTTTTCAGTCCCCCTGACTTCAATCTTGCTCTCATCACTATACCTGTCCTGCACGATAGTGTGAAAACAGCAACATACCATTTTCTGCGCCATCTCCTCTTTTCGATGAATAGGCTCAATCGAACTTGCTTTTTGATAAAAAAATATTGTCGCAAGGGTGCTGGGAAAAGCAGCAGATTGCCCGCAGAATATCCTCGCTTATCTCTATTTTTCCCTGGAGGGGAAATGTCCCGCGTCTCGCAGGCAAGGAGCCTGGGTAAATATTTCCTGTTAGTCGATAACATGCTGGTCGTGCTGGGCTTTTTTGTCGTTTTTCCGCTGATTTCCATCCGCTTTGTCGATCAGATGGGTTGGGCAGCGCTGATGGTCGGCATTGCGCTCGGCCTGCGCCAGCTGGTGCAGCAGGGATTAGGCATTTTTGGCGGTGCCATTGCCGACCGCTTCGGCGCGAAACCCATGATTGTCACCGGCATGCTGATGCGCGCCGGCGGCTTCGCGGCGATGGCCGTCGCCCATGAGCCCTGGGTGCTCTGGCTCTCCTGTATCTTGTCCGGGTTGGGCGGCACGTTGTTCGATCCGCCACGAGCCGCGCTGGTGGTCAAACTGGTGCGCCCGCATCAGCGCGGCCGCTTTTTCTCCCTCCTGATGATGCAAGACAGCGCCGGCGCGGTGATTGGCGCCCTGCTGGGCAGTTGGCTGCTACAGTATGACTTCCGTCTGGTGTGCAGCGCCGGCGCCGCGCTGTTTATCGCTTGCGCCGCGTTTAACGCCTGGTATCTGCCAGCATGGAAACTGTCCACGGTGAAAACGCCAGTCCGCGAGGGGCTGGGACGGGTGCTGCGGGATAAGCGCTTCGTCACCTATGTCCTGACGTTAACAGGCTATTACATGCTGGCGGTGCAGGTGATGCTGATGCTGCCGATCATGGTGAACGACATCGCCGGTTCGCCGGCCGCCGTGAAGTGGATGTACGCCATCGAAGCCACCATTTCACTGACCCTGCTCTATCCCATTGCCCGCTGGAGCGAGAAACGCTACCGCCTTGAGCACCGGCTGATGGCCGGTCTGCTGGTAATGACGCTGGCGATGCTGCCGATTGGCATGACCAGCAGTTTGCAGCAGTTATTTACCCTGATCTGCCTGTTTTACATCGGTTCGATCATCGCGGAACCCGCCAGGGAGACGCTGGGCGCCTCGCTGGCGGATGCCCGGGCGCGCGGCAGCTATATGGGGTTCAGCCGCCTGGGTCTCGCCTTCGGCGGCGCGCTGGGTTACGCGGGCGGCGGCTGGCTGTTTGATGCCGGCAAAGCCGTGGGCCAGCCCGAACTGCCGTGGCTGATGCTCGGCGCCATTGGGTTTATCACTTTCCTTGCCCTGTGGTGGCA
>NZ_PJDK01000040.1:0-54778 GCF_002837615.1 Klebsiella sp. X1-16S-Nf21 | reverse complement strand
CCGATGCTCTGAAACCCGCCGGGCTCGCTGCCGCTGCAGGCGATCTCCCAGCGTTCGTTATTAGTGATAATCATCCCTCCGTAGCTGTATAGCAGGGAGCCGATGGGGCGATTGCTGACGTCAAGGTTGATACTGGCCTGGCTGACGTTCACTGAATACTCGATAGTTTTGCCACTGACCATCTGGCACGCTGCCGACAGCGAGGCGCAGTATCCGCCGGCCAGCAGAAGCGGTACCCCTGATGCGATGATTTTTTTCATATTACTTCTCCTATATTCCCGGCCGGCAGACCTGATGCGGCGTACCGCGGCTAACCTGTTGCGCCGCGTCGCCGCGGATGGCATAGGCCAACCGGCAGCGTTGCCCGCTGCGTTCGCCCCATACTACCGAGACGCTGCCGTCGGCCTGCGGCACCCGGGCATACAGCAGCCCGCCCTGACCGACGGCGCCAACCGCCCGACCGCTGTCGTCAAACACCTCCGCGCCCAGCGGGGGCGCCGCGCCATCCGGCAGCGTGACATGGGCAAACCAGGGATAGCCGGTACGCGTGACAAATTTGACCTTCACCGCCGCGCCCGAATCGGGCACCACCGTCGTGCTGCTGGAGACAATCTCCACATGGTCGTTCAGACCCTGCGGATCGAGATCCAGCCAGTTATCGGTAAAGGGATCGAGGTAAGGGATGATCGTAAAACCCTGGCGGTTTATTGGCTGTCCGAGGCGGTTTGCCACCCGAGCGCCCGCCGCGCCGGGCGCTTCCACAATGGCGAAGGTTTCCCCCAGTTCGGGGGTGGCGGTCATTCCGCCCTGATGCGCCACCAGGGCGCCCGATGCCCCCAGCGAGTACTGCTGCTGGTGGCGACCGGCGCTGGCACTGGCATTCAGGTACGCATAATCCGTACGCAGGCTACCGTTGCCCCCAACGCTGGCCTCGTGCGGGTTCTCCCGCGGCATGTCGTAGCTGGCGGTCAGGCCATAGCTAAAGGCATTTTTCTCGCCAGCGCTGCCGGTATAGCTGGACTGCAGCTGGCTGCCGTAGCTCTTATCATGGTTAAAGCGGGTAGTCAGGCTGCCCGCCTGCCCGAACGGCAGCGAAAAGGAGATGCCCACCACCTGATTATTGCGGTGATGAATATCCTGACTCTGCTGGGCGTACAGGTAGTAATTGAGCTGACCATAGCGGTTGGCGTACCCCAGCTGATAGGAGCGCCAGCGGTGGTGGCGGACATCCTCACTCCAGATTCCGTTAAACGACAGGCTGCCGCTGCCGGCCTGCTGAGACAACGTCGCGCTGTAGCGGGTCATCTCCCGCCAGTCGTTGGGGTGACGGTCGTGCTCCCGGACGGCGTCGCGAATGGAACGATAGTTGCCGTCGTTGCTGTGGCTCATCGAGACCAGCATCCGCGTATCGGACGCGAAGGATTTTGATGCGGATACCCGCCAGCGATACCCCTCCTGCCAGCCGCGTTCCCTGCCCTTCGCCGCAGAACGGGAAAGATCGACCGCCAGCGCCCCCCAGTAGGTATTGAAGGCGCTGCCGACCAGCGTCGAGTAATAATCCGTCGTCGCGTTGGCGCCGGTATAGCCGCTGACATAGTCATTGAAGCCGTACTGCACTGTGGCTTCGCCAAATCCCGGCCGCCCGGCGATCCCGTCCTCATCCAGATAGCCCAGCGACAGGTCATAGTAGACCGCGCCTGCCCGCACCAGGCCAGGCAGCGCGGCGTACGGCACGGTAAAGGTCTCCTGACTGCCGTCCGCCTCATGGATCGTTACCTGTAAATCGCCGCCGGCGTTGGTGGGATAGAGATCGTTAAAGGTGAATTTGCCCGGCGGAACCGTGGCCTCGTACAACAGGGCGCCGTTCTGGGTGACCGTCACGCGGGCATTGGTGCGCGCCACGCCGCTAACCGACGGCGCAAAGCCGCGGCGGGAGCCCGGCAGCATGCGCACATCGGTAGCCAGCCTGCCGCCGATAAAACTGACACTGTCAAAGAAGGTTCCGTCGGTCCATCCCTGACCCAGCCGTAACGTGGACGCCCAGTTCACTACACTTCTCTCAGCCCAGGTGGCAATGCTATCCCAGTGTGTATTCCCCTCCTGCGCCTGGTAGCTGGACTGGTGATGTAAACGCCAGCCAAAGGCGCGCAGGCTGGCATCCAGCCCGAGATAATGATGGCTGCTGCTATCCCCGTCGACGATGCTCTGATAGCTGTTGGCCTGATAGCGCAGCACTGCGGCGGGTACGCCGCTATCCACCTTCTTCAGGTTCACCGCCCCCCGATAATGGGGTTGCAGTAGCGCCTGGGGCATATTCACCCGCAGGACGTTTTCCCCGCTGTCATACTCCCAGCCGATCGCCTTATTGATCTGCGAAAAGCGCAGGCAGGTGGCCGCCGCCGGCCACTGGGCGTCCTTCAGCTGCAGGGCGTCGAACAGCGAGGGCGAGATGCAGGGCTCAAGCTGGCCATCGTGTTCCTGGATAACAAACGTTTCTTCCGCCAGGTCCCGGCCATTCACCGAGAGCGTGCTGCGATACTGTCCGGCGTGCAGCGGATTACCGTATTGATATTTCTGGAGATCAACCTGCGCGGCGCCGTGCAAATGGGCGCGGTTAAAACTAAACGCCTCTGCCGCCCATGCCTCCTGCCAGGGAAGGAGCAGCATCAACCCAAACTTGATCTCCCTGAGTTTCATAATAATGTCCTTACTGAGGATAATTATGATTCACTACCGCGCCGTAATCATTGATGGTGGTGAAGCTGAATTTCTCCGGCAGCGTACGCAGCGCGACCCCTTTAAGCGCGATCTCCAGCGAGGAAAAAGGGGCGACCATGCCAGCGGACTGTTTTTGTCCGTTAAGGGTGATGCTGTCGATGGTGATATAGCGCGATGAGGCATTGCTCACCCGCAGCCCATTGCCCGTGGGAGTCAGCGCCCAGCGCAGGGCATTCTCCGGCGCCATTTTTTCCGCCGCCACGCCTGCCGGACGGTAAAACAGCTTGATACGCGACCGTATCGCGAGCTGGAGGTAATTGATTGCCGTGCCGTTTTTCGGCTCAGGCGGGATGTCCAGCAGATTAAACCAGAACAGCGACTCCCGATCCTGCGGCAGACGGCTGCCGTTGAACACCAGGCGCCAGCTTTGGCCCTTTCCCGGCTCGATACGCACAATCGGCGGCAGCACAATAAACGGCGCCGAATCTTTTTCCGGTTGATTTTGCACGCGGCCATCGTCGACCCAGACCTGCGTCAGAGAGGGGGTCTCCCCCATATTGGTGGCCCGGACGGCGATCTCTTTTTTGTCGCCGGGAAAAATAATCCGTGTGCCGTCAATAACCATGCTGGCGTCCGCCGAGGGTAAAATGCAGGACAGCAGCCATGCCAGAACCATACGCCGCATATTCACCTCCTCCTTGCCGGGTGGATAAACGGCCCCTGAGCGGGGCCGTGGACAGGGTTTACGGATAGACCACCGTAAAGTTGACGTAGGTAGCGACTTTTCCAGCCGTAGCGGCGTCGGTCGCATAGTAGCGGGCATAGAAAGGCAGCGAGGCGGAACCATCCTGCTCAGCCACCGCCACCGGGATCACGTCCGGGCGAGCAATGGTGCCGTCTGCAGCGACCGCCGGAGTCTCCGCGAGGTTAATCGGCGTAAACCGGGTGTTCAGCAGTTCCACATCGACGTTTTCTGCTTCCGTGCCGTCAGACAGGGTATTTTTTAGTCGGCCCTCCGTGGAAACGTATTGATCTTTCTCGAAGTACACCGAGACATCAGCCCCTGGGGTGCAGCTCGTCAGATCGATGGTGAAGGGAACCACGCCCGCCGTCTCACCCGCGCTGCTGAGCGCTGAACGCTGGACCGTCGGCAGGGTCACCGTCTTATCTTTATTCACTACCGTACAAGTATTTTCGATGACTTCACCATTAAAGGTGACTTTGCCATCAGCAGCCTGTGCCGCTACCGGAGAAAGCATCATCATCACCACGAAAGATGCCATTCCTCTGCTGTATTTTTTCATATTTACTCCTCATCACCACGCTTATGGAGAATCGTTCAGGAAATACCCCTGGCGTACTTTATACGTACAATTTATTAATGCTCAGTCCATTGGATTAACCTGTTATCTTTTAACCCCTTCCCTGCACTGACATCCTACTCACTTCATTGTTTATTATTCAAATTCGCCACCAGGACCATTTCTACTTTTTATAGAAAAGTCTTAACGCCACTCTGAAAAAGAAATAAAATAAACCAACATTAAAAACATAACTCATTGTAAATAAATGATAATTTTTATTTTTTGTTTTCCATACAACATTCGTAAAATGCGATCTAAATATCTCACCCTCATTATTAACCACCTCCTCCCACGTTCTCCCCCCTCGATTGAAAGCGCAGGGAGTATGTTATTTCAGACGGGTATTCTCTACAGTAAATTGTCGAATCAGGCAGGACAGCATGCACAGCGTATTTATGCCAGGAGGTCATTATGTTGATCTGCATTGCGGATTCAGAATATTTTAATATTGCGCTGAAGGCGTATATTAATGAACCAAACAGCAAGCCTCTGGATATTAAAGAAATGCTCTGTTACCCGTTTAGCGGACAGAGTGAGATGTTCTATACTTTTTTTGCGACCGATGCCGGAGCCCGGTTAAGCACCATCCTTATTGATTACAGCAGCGTCAGCATCGAAGTACTGCAGGTCGCGCTCAGTTTAAAATCGTTTAATCCCCTGATCCGGATCTTTATTTTTGCCAAATCAGGCTACCCGTTGAGCGAGCTCGAAAGCAGCCTCGCCATTGTGCTCGGCGCAGAGTTCATCACCAGTTTTGCCGGGCTCAGTACGGCGCTTGCCCGCGCTCCGCGCTGGACGTCGCCCCCCGCCGACAAGCTCTATATCGCCATACCTGACAGCTATAACCTGACCCGTAAGGAAACTTTTTTAATCAGCCTGTTGATGGGGGGAATGCCGTTGTGTCACGTGGCCAGCACCATGCAGCTCACGATCAAACGGGTCTACTACTACCGTTCACGCGTCCTTAGCAAGCTGGCGGTGAAAAATAACGTGGAACTGATGAACAAAGTTCAGGGGATGGTGTTGCGCCACTACCGACAGGAGACAGGCCATGAAATCGTATCTCTACGCTAAAAATCGCCTTATGTTGATTATCCTGAGCTGGCTAAGCGCAGACGAGGCGTTGCCATCTCGTCACGATTTCCAGCAGACTGAAGCCATCCTCAGCACCCTGCATATACCGTATGTGCTGAAGTCTGACCTTGATCAACTGAAAGCTACGCTACAGCCATTACTCGCCACACCCGGGCCGCAAGCCTGTGAGGTAGGCGCTTTTCTCAGCGCCCTGTTGGCGCTGTATACCCGGTTAACCGAATATACCGCCGTCGAGCACTATCTGCTCTCCCGGCATCTCTAAGTAGCAACCCGCCTGGGCAGGAGGCGCCGCGCGCCTCCTGCCCGAACGCATTACCTTAGGTCAACAGACTGCTCGCCGCGTCGGGAGACGTAATCCCGATAGCCCTCGCCAACGTAAATCTGCCGTGGCCGGTAGATGGTCAGCGGCGCCTGGTGCATCTCGTTCCAGTGCGCCACCCAACCGACCGTCCGACCGACCGCGGTGACCACCGCAAACATCGACGAAGGCAGATTCATCGCCTTGAGGATCACCGCGGTATAGAAATCCACGCTCGGCGACAGGCCATTGTCCACAAAATAGGGGTCGGTCAGCGCCACGTCCTCAAGGGCCATCGCCACCTGCAGCAAACGGTCGGACATGCCTACCTCCGCCAGTACCCGATGGCTGGTTTCACGCAGGATCCCGGCGCGCGGATCGCGGTGACGGTAGCGCGAGTTGCCAAAACCCAGCCGGCGAAATGCCTGCGGATCGCGCTTCGCCTGGCGCAGAAACGCCGGAACCTGATCGACGCTTTCAATCTCCTCCAGCATTCGCATGCTCGATTCATTGGCGCCACCGTGCATTGGCCCCCACAGCGACGCCAGCCCGGCGGCGACGCAGGCGAATAAATTCGCCCCGGAGGAGCCCGCCGCACGCACCGTGGTGGTCGAGGCGCACTGCCCGTGATCGGCATGGAGCACCAGGATCTGGTTCATCGCCTGCTCGATGACCGGATTCAGAACATATTTCTCCGCCGGGATAGCAAACAGCATCTGCAGGAAATTTCCGGCATAGGAGAGATCGTTGCGCGGATACGCGGCGGGTTGTTCAATGGTGTACTTGTAGCTCATGGCGGCGATAGTGGGCATTTTCGACAGCAGCCGGGTGGCGGCCAGCGCCCGGTGCTGCGGATTTTCCACATCCAGGACATCATGATAGAACGCCGCCAGCGCCCCCACCAGGGCGCACATCAGCGCCATCGGGTGCGAATCGCGACGAAAGCCGCTGCACATGCGGGCTATCTGCTCGTGGACCAGAGTATGGCGGGTGATGGTCTCGCGAAAGGTTTGATAGCTGGCCTCATCCGGCGCGTCACCGTTCAGCATGATGTAGGCCACTTCGAGAAAATCGCACTGGCGAGCCAGCTGATCTACCGGATAGCCGCGGTGCAGCAGCACGCTGTTTTCCGTATCGATCCACGAGATCGCCGACTGGCATCCGGCGGTATTGGCGAAGCCGGGGTCATAGCTGCAGAATCCGGACTGATTTAGCCCGCGCATGTCGACTCCCACCGGCCCCCGCGTTCCCGGCACCTGCGGCAGGTCGATGGTCGGTTGTTGCCCGGCAAAAGAAAGCGTTAACGGTGTAGTGCTCATCCTGTTAGTCCCCCAGCAAGCTTATCAGCGACCTGAAGTCATTCTTCAGGCGGAAAGACCAACATAACCAATGTGATGCAGCATATTCATTGATGTCATCACTATAACCCTGACAAAGAGGATATTTTACTGGCCTTCACGGGGAAACAGGCCGTCTTTCCCCAGCCCACCGCCGGATAGCGGCACAAATCGCCAAGGATAAAGGCGATCATCGCTGTCAAAATTTACGCTGAGTAAAGAAAGGATGAAGAAGAGCTACCATGAATTTTGTGCTGTCGATGACCCTCATCTGCATTACCATCGCCTGGCTGATGATGAGCCTGCTGCCGGTGTAGATGCACCGCTAACCGCCACGCCAGTGGTCTGGATAACCCCTCCTTCAATTGATTTCCGCCGAGGTCTTCGCCTCTGAGGTTTCACAAGAGCCATATAAGAAGTACTGGTTGCATATCAGGCTGTTGCGTTTTCCCGCCGAGGGGTAGGCTAAAAGCCCACTGTTAAGGAGGTGATATGTCTGGACTGATCAATCCACATGCGGCCCCGGAAGAAGCAGCCTATGCGCTGCTGATTGAGCTCGTTCGCGCCCAGCGCGTGCCGCAATATGAAGGCGAAATTTCCGGCCTGCTGGCGATGTACGACGAAGCTGTTAAACACTTTAAAGAGAAAGAGACCGAGCGTTAGGCGTGGACATCGTGGTGCGAGGAAAACGTGACGCCTGCGGGAGACGCGCAGGCGTTGGCTGGATAGCGGCTTGCGTCATCAGCTGCCGCGGTAGGTAGAGTATCCGTACTGACTGAGCAGCAGCGGGATATGCAGTTTTTGATTTTGCTTTGTGACATTGAAAATAACCGGGACCACCGGGAAGAACGTATTCATGTTTTGGCTTTTAAAATAGTTACCGGTTTTAAACGTCACTTTATAAACCCCCGGCTCCATATTCTCCGCCTGCGGATAGAGCGATTTAATCCGCCCATCGGCATCCGTTTTACCGGTGGCGATATGCTGCCAGCTCTCCCCCTGCTGTTTATCCAGCTCAATCTGCACCCCCGGTGAAGGGAGCCCGGTTTGCTGATTAAGAATGTGTACGCTGAGCGTCCCCTCTGGCGCCGCCAGCGCACTGAAGCTGAGCAGGGAAATTACGGAGGCGATAACTAATTTCATAATCGTGACCTTATTGGGCAAGTGAAAGTGCCCTAACTATAGTCAGCGCGGCGGGGAAAAAAATTAAACTTTTTGTTATCAGATTGCGGTTATTCGGCGGGGAAAGGCGCAACTGGATGTGCGCTGAAACAGGCCATAAACGGCCTTCTGCACAGGGAAAGTCGGCTAACAGATATGATCTTTTCATCTTGAAAAGCAGACCTTTTCCGGACGGCGGGTAACGAACGTCCGGGACCTGTCGCTGATGCTTATACCGTGAGCCGATCGTTGTCAGAAGAGGGATTGATTGTATATAGACTTTGGATAAATGTTTGACCAGGATGGGCTCATAGCTTGTCACTAATACGCTCAATTTTACAAGGACTAACCCGATGCCATTACCCGATCGTCTGCAACCAGCCAAAGTAAACCGCCAGAAACTGCAACAGCTAGCGGACATGGCCGAAGAGATACTGTCGCAAATTGATAATGGGGCCAAGGAAGAAGATGCCGGATTGAAAATGTTGATAGATAGCTGGAATAGTCAGGTCATTAACCCATATGCATTCTCTGATTTCCGGGACTTCTCTTCATGGACCAGTGCAAAAGACTTCACCCGGATGGCATTTAATCAAGAAAAATATGTGGCGGATTTAACCTGGGATGAGCTGATTCAGATCATCCAGTTTGTGTGTCAGGCCGAAGGTAAGGAATCTGAACAAAGCTACGCGCTGGGAGTGCTGGAGAAAAACTTTGATGCCAATCCATCCGACCTTATCTACTGGCCAGATGAATGGTTTCAGGATAAAGACATGCTTCATGTCGATTTGACGCCTGAAGAAATCGCCGGATACCTGATGGCAAAATCTGGCCGGCGGCTAAGCGATGCGCCGCAGATCGAGCTGAAGTATCCGATACCTTCAAATACGTAAGGTATATCAGCGCTCAGTTTGTAGATGTTGAAAGAATGGGATAGCGGCAAAATCACCGATCACCTGGATTTATATCAGGCGCCGCTACGCTTTCTCCTTGTCGGAGACTGGGCTTAAACTGCCGCTGGTGTGTTCCGCATCACGGCTTAGGCCAGCTACGTCCTGCTTCTGGTTATCACTGGTCATTTTGTCGCGGCTGACAATTAGGCTCCCCTGACCACGACCCGGCGCCGAAGGTGTAGCCCAGGCCACCACTGAGGCTGTTCTGCGTGTTGTCGTAGTGGTCATTGCACCGCAGGCTGGTTATCACCAGGCAGATAATGCGTCGCCTCCATTTTCTGAAATCCAGCAGAAGCAGGAAATCTGGGATCATTATTCATATCCCGCAACTTATTGCCTTGTGAAGGATTTGATTCAACCTGTTTCCAGAACGTTTGCTCATTCAAATCCCTCGGCGCTGTAAATTGTTTACCCGGCTTAGCCGTCGAGATCTTCTCCGCTGCTCTAATCAGTATTGTGTTATCAATAATACCGGCTGCTTTACCCACTAACGATAACGCTTTTTCTGCCGGGATTGACGTCAGCAGAGCCAGCGCGTAATCCTTCGCCTCTTCCGCTGTCAGCAACGCCATTACCGTATCCGAGCCCGGGTTATTACTCAGGATGGTTTTGATAATATCCGCGCTTTCCGGCAAGTCGCCGCGTACGATATCCTTTAACCCGGCCTGTACCTGCTCCGGCGAAAGATTGTTGTCCTGCGCATACTTCACCCAGGATGTGGCTGCCTGTCCGGTTTCCGTCATCCCTTTTGGCAGACTCAGCGAGTTAGTCTCAACAACAATCCCAACCACAAAGGCTGGGATCTTTTCGACATAGATTAAAATCCCTTTACTTTAAAAAGGCGGAATAATGCGAGTCCAATGCCTCCAATGCTTCCACCATAAAGTCCTAATTTTGCTCCGTGCAAAACATCTTGCCAAGTTGTATTAAAACCATCGCCAAGCAGCCACAGTAACAACGAAAAAAAAATCTTTCCGCATACAGATAATGCGATCATGAATAAAATCGTAGCAGCTAAGAGAAATAGAGACTGAACACATCTAACTCGGAGATCATTTTTCATTTTTATCTCCTATTTTTTTTATTACCTGTTCAGCTCCTTTACCGCCTCCCTCTGATATTACTGAAGCTCCAATATTACCCATATTGCCTGGAAGCTTACCAGGCAACATCTCCTTAGGGATCCCCAGTTGACCTTTAATTTCGGTATATTCCAGCAGGTCAGGATTAAACTTAGGATCCCAGCCGCCGGTTAGCCATTTACCAGCCGCATTTGTGCCTGAAGAGATTAGTTTGCCTCCCCAGTAACCGCCAGCAGAACCCAGACCATTAGTAATTGCTCCTGTTAAAGGATTGTCACCGTTGATCTGATTGGTTAGCGCGCCACCGGCTGCATTCCAGCCCACTGTTCCCCATAAGCCATTCCCTATGCTTGCAACGTTTATCCAGCCAGCAACAACAGAGTTACCTGTACTCTTCTGGCCGCTGTTGTCGACGCTCATCGACAACAAAAGTGGGCGCTCCGCTGTCGCCGTCAGGTTAACGATGGAGCCGCCAGGTTTTTCGCCCGGCTGGATTTCAATTTGCACAGGCGTCGCGCGCGTGCGGTTAATCTGCTCCATCCCCTGTTCGATATCACGCAGGTTAAGAATATGGCCTTCCAGCCCTGGAAACGCCATTGTTAACTCACGTTTAGCCGCCCCTTCCATGGTGATTTTTTCGAGCTTTCCTTCAAGAATAGTCAGATGTAATACCCCGGAACGTAAATCCTGCTCGGTCAGAAAAACGCGGCTGGTAATATATCCCCGACTGATATACCAGTCGGAAATAATATTTACGAGTTTAGTAATACGCGCAATATCCATGCACTGCCCAAGCCAGGGCTGGACTATTTTTTGCTGCTGACGCGGATCAATAAGCGTCGCGCCATCTAACGCGATGCGATGGATAGAAAAACAGGGACCATCAGAGGCTTCAGCCTGCGCAGGCATCGCCGCGTGAAGGCTGGGCGTGGCGCGCTCCAGCGATTCACGTTGCTGCTGGTTCTGACGCAGTAATTGTTGCTGCTGTTGCTCAATGCTGTCGCGATCGGCTGGCGATAAAAAAGCGGCGTGGGTGGTCAGACTCAGCGTCATTAGTCCCAGAGCCAAATACAGAGATTTCATCCGTGTTCTCGTTATTACTTAACGTGCAGTGCAAAAACATATTCCATTATATGTTGCGCGGATTTAAGCATGAAACTTACGGTATGTGAACATGAAATAATGAATGAGGATCGTTTTTAGGATAATGACTTTTGCGCAGAAAAATAGACGGCAGAGGAAAAATAACGAATGTATTAAAACGTATTTGAAATATGTTTTTCAACCGCAATAGCACAGCCAGGTTACAGGATAGGGAAAATGGTGTCCGGTACGAAAAAGCAGCAAGAGGATTAGAAGCTGATATTGAATGGCACGCCCTACAGGATTCGAACCTGTGACCTACGGCTTAGAAGAAAGTAGAGCGTTAAATAACACACTGTAATCACACATGTTTTCCGCGTTCGCATCCGGTTTTGTGTCGTTTCGTGTCGTTTGGGTACATCCCTGTCTTTATCGCGCATTCCTGTCACGCCACATCTACGACACAGCAGCCACGAGCTGACAGCAACTAAACAACCGCATTGTCCTGGCGAACATCGCAGATAGTAAATGTCACGACCCCGATGACAGTAACATCGTCCAGGGCCTCGCCCTCGATCGCTTCGCCATCTTCGGTAATCAGTGCCTTTCCTCTCAGCGTGGCAAGTTCCGTGCCGCCGCCGTGCTGGATCAGAACCTGACTACCCTGCTTTGGCTTCAGGGAGATATCCAGCACAACGTAACCACCAGATTGCTCGAAGACGAGCGTATTTGGACCGACATTGCAGATCGAGTTAACCGTTAATCGCTGTTCCGTGTAGTCCGTCGCGGGTGATGGAAAGCCCATTACAGAACCCTCCCCATGTTGGCCATCATCCACAGGCGGTTTTCACTATGCTCTGCCGTTTTATCGATGAAGTAAGACTGCTCGCGAGCGATCCAGGCGTTAGCCTCCACCTCGGAAAAATGGATGCCGCGCCGGCGAAGCGCGGTAACGAAGTCGCGGGTGTGAAGGTACTGGAACCCCTTGGAACTGCGCAAAATGGACTCGCGGAAAGCCGCGGCGATGTCTGACTGTCGAAGCATGATCTGCCCTCCGATAAATACTGTTTTTATATACAGTAGTTTTAAACAAGAAGCAGATCAAGCAGGCTAACAACCGTCATGCGTTAAACAGTTATGCCTCGGCCCGGGCGTGACGCATATTCCTTAATGTAGGCATACATGGATGCCTCTTCAGCATTCGTCAGCGCTCTGTTCCAAAGCATTGCCAGCATGATCTCCGTTGTTGCTACCGTAGTCCCAGATGGTCCACGCGTACCAATACGGAGAGTGGCAGTGTTGCGCAGGTCACGAACGTTACCCGATACCAGTGCCTGTGAAGCCTGCGTGCTCTTGGTGAGGTTTTTTACATAACGGTTGCCGGTGGTTCCTGAAACACCCGTCCCGTCAATTTTCCCCAAAATAGCCCTCCACCAGGTGTTATCTGCCGCCGCAAGA
Source organism: Klebsiella sp. X1-16S-Nf21 (assembly GCF_002837615.1). Lineage (NCBI taxonomy): Bacteria > Pseudomonadati > Pseudomonadota > Gammaproteobacteria > Enterobacterales > Enterobacteriaceae > Klebsiella > Klebsiella sp. X1-16S-Nf21. Next base: position 42,229 of record NZ_PJDK01000040.1, on the reverse strand, counting down.
GAAGTTGGAAGTCCAGATTCTGCAGTCAATACCGCAGAGTTAGCGTTCGATGCGGTTCCGGCAACGCCGGTATAGGATGCGCCAACCATCTGCTGCGTGCCGACGGCCTCAAATACGAGCCCGCAGCCTTGCGCCGTAACCGAGTTGCCGCTTTCGGTAATAACGTTGTTAAAGTTGGTAAACAACGGCAGGCGAACAGTTTGAGGGGCATATATTTTGGCAACAACAATCATTGTTGGATTTGCCATCTCAGCAATATTAGTGTCGATATAATTGGTTAATGACAACTGGGAACTATATTCCGTTACGTGATTTGGTGTTCCTACAATGGTGGGCTGGACTCCGCCAGCCACCTGGTTTACCCATAATCCTTTAGAGCCACCAAACCACACGCCCTGAAGGCCATCCATAACAGGAACATTAATGCCCATTGAAAAAGACTGAGCATTTACATTTTTTCCAATAATTACTGCACCCATTTTTAGGCCTCTTCAGTAGCTGTAATAATGTCAGCGCCGCACCAGTTTTGCAGTGCGTACGGTTTACCATTTAGTTCAGAAATTGATTCTGCTGCTGGCGAGCCGGTTACCAGCTCCCATTTATATGTTGATAATGAGTCGTCACTATCAGCGATATTGTGAACGCCAGAATGATAGGTTTTATCTCCAAGCCAAATATTTACCGGAGCAACCAGTTTTCTTGATGCGACAATTTTAACTACAACGTCAGAAGCTAATGTCACGGTCAAATCTGAACCATGCAAAACCCCCTGCGCATCTTTTATAGTAAAACCTTTATCAGCAAAACTTGTTGCCACATTTCCTACATATCCGGGAGTAAATTTAACTGGAGGGACGGGAACCGAAAAAGCTATGTTAACCGTATCTTCGCTAAAAATAGCCTCACGCATGCGGAATACCGGCCTGCCGCATCCCCTTTGCACTAAATCCATAACCTTGCCTGCATCGCAACCGAACCAGCGATATGAATTAGCGAACATGTGGTTATCGTTGCCATCAGTATTCACTGGTTTAGGCAAATGCCCCACCGGATTAACAAATGTCGCTAACCCTGGATTATTGTCGCAGAAATCAAGAAGGGCGCGAGACACCGCCATTGAATTTGAATCAGAGGTATACGTGCCACCAAGTTGATAGTTATACCAGTGCGGTGGCAATGTCTGACCAAAAATAGCCATCCCATCCGTGCAAATGTTGTTATAGAGCGTATTCAATGCAGTCATATATGCATCGTACGCCGTTGAGCCATCGTTCTCGCCCTGCATCCACATGAAGCCACAAAAGCGCGATGTCTTTCCTGCAGCATCTGCTGCGGTTTTAATAGCCTGAAGCGCGGTAATTACGTGATTATAGAAGTTGGGAGTCGCTCCTTTACTGAGCTGCGCGATGGTCTTTCCGCCTACACCGCAGCATGCCCCGGCAAAAATTCGCGTAGAATCATTATCGACCATCAACCGCTGGTTATGCAGCAACTTACCGAAGTTAAGCCAGCCAGAAAGCGGGGTTTCACCGAAACTACCGGATGAAGGGCTGAGAGTGCCATCATCTAGCTGTCGCACCTCAATTAAATTATTGAGATTGCTGTTTCCTACCGGGCCAAACTGATCTGATGTCGTGCCGCTAACGTAATTAGAGCCTCTCGGAGAATTGCCAAGCATCAGGTTCCCGAACATGTTCAATACAGAGAGAGGAACCTGGCTATTCGTTCCGACAGAAAAAGACTGACCATAAACAATATAGATGTTTATATCTGCTGTCGGCATCTGTGTCAGATAATAACGCTGACGCATAGCCCCGGCAACCAGAGACAGAGAGTTGTTAGCTATTCTTGCTACAGAATCGGTGCCTGAAACCTCACCTTCAACTCTAATTTTCGTCTGGAGTTTGAAGTCTTTAGTTAACCTGAGAAAAACAATCCCATCAGGGTCCTGCATTGTAATAATGTCAGCGCTATTCCCATCAACATAGAAACTAATGGCACTTGACTCAATGCCAATATTATTCCCAAGCATAGAGACAATTTGCTGTATCCAGTCATATTTAACTGTGATACCTAAACCTTTAGCCACTCCATTATTGAAGCTAGCGAGAATGCGTCCATCCTCATCCTGAACAGAAAACCCATCCTCTGTAACTTTGAAAAAAGAAAAAATGGCATTTTCAAGCAACTCAGGCATAAGAGATACTTTGCTTGTTTTAAACCCTACCCCATTCTCATCCATTGAAACTTTGGCGGCTGAATAACCATCCTGATCGCAAAAATCAACAAGAGTTTCACTGTCTCCATTTTGATAAATGCTTTCTGCTACAGAATCGGCTTTCCCTTTTGCCTCATCAACTGCAGCCTGTGACGGCATTTCCCTCCCGGTAGGTTCCAGGGTCCCTCCGTTATTAATAACTTCAATAGCCAGCGCGCTATCGTCAGGGCTGCGGTAATACGTGGTAGAACCCACCGGGATATTCGCTATGTCTGCCTGAGCATCAGCCAGCGTCATATACTGCCGGCTGAGAGGGATCAGGTTCTGCCGCGTTTCTTCGACAACTTTATCCCCTTCCGCCTTAATTCCATCTACGGTGTAGTGCTCACCGCCGAGGCGATCGGTGTATGTCAGCTCTGTACTGGTGACAACCTTATCCAGCATGGCGCCGGCATAAACTGCATCCCGAATATCAGTACTTGGTACCTGGTTGTCGGTTGGAGTTGGTAACGGTACTTCTGCCATTGTGCATGTCGCCCTATAAAAGGCGCACGAAGCCCTCAGATATGAACCTGATGGTGTGCGCGAAGGTTGGTAATTACTGCTGTGTGTTACGGATAAATCGAGTCTGAATACTCAGTGAGTGAGAGGGTTTGAGTATCGTCACCGTTAGGTTTGGCGCTATCGACGCGCCAGATTGTGGAGTTCAGTTCCGAGTCGGTAGCAATGAAATAACGGCTGGGGTTTTGCACATTTTCGCGGTCATAAATGTTCAGATCGAAGGTATCGGCTGCAGCCTGAAATGCTTTGGGCTTGCCGCTTACCGGATAAGCTCGCCAGCGCCCGCGGTAATTGCCGAGGCTGTCGGTCATCACCACCCACATATCGCCGAGAGAAAAGTCGATACGCTCTGACGTCGAGAACACATCCCCGGAGCGTCCGGTGATGTATCCCGTTTGCTGCGCGTTGTCGTACATGTCCGGACACTGAACCACCGTACCGCGTACGACCTGAGTCTCCTCCAGCACTTTCACCGTCATGGTCAGGCGTGAGTAAAGGATTTTTCTCGCCTCAAGCCAGGCCCGATCGGTTGCCTGAGTGGCGTTGCGGCAGCCATCCAGGCTGATCTGCATCGCGTTAACGGTAGCATCCTCAACCTCAGTGATGCCGCTGCTGTCGATCTGCAGGTAGATGTACGCCTTCTTGTTCGTCAGCGGGTCGACGTAGTCCAGCGCCACGCCGTCATAACCACCAGGCAGAGACATTTGCCAGGCGACTTTGTACTCGTCCCAGAACATGTTTGAGCGCGCAAATACCGCATCGGGATTTGTCACTTTCTCATCACGCCAGAACGTCAGCACATCGCCGATGTTATTGCCGTCAACGCGGGCCACATTGGCGATCGTCGCTATGCGCTCACCCAGCGGCTGCTTCTCATCCGAGAAGGTGTAATCGAAATACCCAAGCGCCTCATCCGGCAGCGAATCGGCAATGGCATACAGAGCAGCGACGTCAATACTGGCCACGTCCTGTTTACCGACAACCACCCACTCATGCAGGATTGCATCAGCAAACGAGCGACTCGGCCGCAGCGTGTAATCGACCGCGCCGGTTGCACGGTCATAGCTGATGGTATGCCGCTGCGCCAGCATGTTGTACTTCTGCTCGCGGTTGCTGTTGCTGTCGTTCGACCCCTTAATCGTGATGCGGGCAATCGTGTCTTCCGGATAAACGACGTTTTCGCGCACGTTTACCGCATGGATCGCCATCAGCGTCACGACGTTAGCGTCATTGCTGTTGTCGAGGCGCTCGATGGTGACCGCATAGCGCCCCGCCCCGGCAGCCGGGACAAACTTGTGCGTTGTGCGGAAATACCGGGTTGTCACCTGAAAGTCGTTATCAAAGAAATAATCGTGCTGCTCTGACGTACCAGGCACCTGATTGTTGTCGTCATCGACCTGCCAGAACTTGATCCGGTATTGCGTTGTGCCGGCCGTCGCGCCGAGCTGAACCAACACATGCACCCAGACCTGCGTCGAGACGATCGGCGACACTGACGGCCCGATAACAAGGGGTGTCTGGTCATTCAGCGTGAACAGAGTCGAGTTGATAACCGCATTGCCCGGCAGAGACGTAATTTCTCCGGAGAGCTCGCCGATATAAAACGTCGTGTACGACAGCGTGTCATCTCCGATAAAGCTCTCAGAGGAGATGATGTTCCCGGCACCGGTGACGTTGCGTGTGACGCTTGTTCCGCCGTCGTTCCAGGTAGCGTTAATGACGAATGACACGGGATGAGGTACCGCCAGCGCCGCAAAGTAGGCAAAGTTATCATCGTTCGACAGCACAATGGCTTTGAGCTGATTACTCTCTATCGCCACTGATGTCGGCGCCGTCGTGGTAGCTGTCTGGGCCGGGAAGTCCTGGCTTTCGTTCAGGCCGGGGACAGTTTCGTTATCGACGTCATCGAACTGATACCCGACTTCAATCGTGCCGATCACATCACCAGGGTTATAAATCGCAGAACTGGCACCCGCCAGGCTGCCGAGATTCGATTCCGAGTAGCGGATCGAGGAAATGGTGTACCGGCCGTAACCGACTTCAAACCACTCCGTGAGTTGCTTGTTATTGTCGACGAACTCGAACAATGCCTCCTGAATCAGATCAGGAAAGACGCGGCATTGCCCGTAAATATTCGGCCTCCCCTTGTACAGCCTCGCCCGATTGGTCTGGCCGGTCAGATCATTATTGGGGGATTCGCCTGTCGCCACCGATACTGACGCGCTGGGCTTATTTGACAGGCCGAACACCTTCAGCGCGCCGGAGAGGATTTTCGTGACCGGACGCAATATCGTGGTAATGAGTTTGCCTACCCCGCCCTCTGGCTGGTCGAACACAGCCACGACGTCACCAGATCGCATTGGCCGGCTGATATCGTAATCGTCAGGCAGCGCTCGGCCATTCAGTTTCACGATAACATCGCGGTGCAACTGCAGGGAATCCAGCAGGCTCACCAGTGTGGTGCCTGCATCTACCGTCCCCCGTTGCAGCGGCGCGCCGGGCAGCCTCTGTAACTCATATCGAACCATAGATCATGTACTCCACGCGGCTGTAAACCTTAAGAAGCGCCAGCGGGCTGTCGCAGCGTGCGAAGCCGAATTCGCCGCGGGCATGCAGGCACTTAACCGGGCTGATCATCACACCGATATGCGCCGGCACTTCGCCGCGGTAAAAAACGGCGATGCATCCAGTGGCCGCCACCGGCACACGCCGCCAGTGGGCGCGCTCCTGTTCGTAGCAGGTGATGAAATCCGCGCCCGATTCGTAGCCGGCGATGTGATGCAGCTCTAGGCCGAGAACATGCCGGTAATAGAGAACCACCAGGCCCCAGCAGTCCATCTGCTCAAAACTGCAGGCGCGATTAGCCCAGGGCTTGCCGTTAACAAGCCCGATAAAGTCGCTCTGTGTCATACGGTGATTAGCCCGGGATAGTCTTTCGTGGTGTAAATGATGGAGTTGGCCAGCGTCAGCGGGTTAGTCTTTCCGGCGGTCACGGTGACGTTGCTGGCATCGGCGGAAATGTCGTTCACATACAGCGTCCAGTCTTTCAGGGATGTAGTGTCACCGATCGCATTCCACTGCTGATACAGGCACTTTATCGGCGTCATACGCGCCGCCCCGCGCCAGCTTTTCAGTGTCTGCCGGACATGCTCCGTCGCAGCGACAAAGGTAATCGTCATGGATATCACTGCCGTTCCGTCCTGCGCCGGTTCTGTTACGCTGAACCGCGCAGGCTCGAATGAGTTGCCGCCAAACGTCGCCGGGCGAAACAGGTTATTGACCACCCGGTAATAACCAAACGCAGGATGATAAAATTCCACCGTCTGTTTGATATCGCTCGCCGGCCGGCGCTCCTTCCACTCTCTCAATGTCGGCATCAGTCGGCCCTCGGCATAACTTCGGTAATCAGGTAATCCAGCCAGTATCCATAGCCAGGCTGAGCCTCAACAATCCAGTCGTCGTAGTCCTCAGTAATGTCCTCGATACCGTTGCTGATGACCGTTGCGGTCCAGGTGACAATGTTGCCGTTTTTGCTGGTCTGCACCGGCATGTCGACGAAATGCAGAGTCTGCTGCTGAACGCCCTGCGTATCACCCAGGTCGATCGGCATCTGAAACCAGTTGCGCCCGCGGTCACAGTACGTCGGCGAGCGCAGCCACGACTTAAACCGCTCGGCCTGGGCAAGCGTGAATATCCACTGCAGCGTCCAGGTTGCTTTCAAGTCAGTAGTAATCGGCGTGATTATCAATGGACCGACTGCCGTCTGCGTCGTCTGCCAGGCTGTATCCTGCGTCATGTTCTGATCGGCGCGCTGGGGAAGCGGCAGGAACGGAGGGTATTGAACTGTTGCCACGTTTCCTCCGGGCATAAAAAATGCCGCTGCTGCGGCACTGATCTTTTATCAGGATGTTACTAAATGTATCTCGCTGATACTGTGTATTTTTCACACACAGCAAGAGAGGTCATATGTCTTACATTCACAGCAGAGAACATGCTGATCATGGCGATGTCATCAGCGTTCATTGCTCTCATCAAGTTAACGTACTGGTTCTGGATGATACCAATTACTCTAAGTATCGTTCGGGGCGGCAATGCACATATTACGGAGGGTTTTACACTAGATTTCCCGCTAATATAGCTGTTCCTCACTCTGGCTACTGGAATGTCGTGCTGGCCCTTCCTCCCGGCCATCGAGCTAATATCCAGTACTCAATCAATATCATCCGGTAAATTTAGCTGACCTTTTGCCTGAAATAGGGATTCTTCAAGGGCGGCAATGATCTTCTGCTGTGTGCCGTCCCTTAAATAACCTACCGACGCCATCCCCTCCTGTTTATCGCTGTCGCGGTACCAGATAACCTCGCCATTAACTTCGATTGCTACTTTCATTATGTTCACCCATTAAAAAACCCGCCGGAGCGGGCTTGGTTTAGTAAGTGGCTTGCGCTTTGCGGCTTAGTCCAAATGTCTGCTGCATCTGAGAGGATACCGGGCCGCCTCTTTCCATGTCGGTGATCAGCAAGTCCACAACTGCACTACCGTCCTGCATGTAGCCGTCGGCACTCTGGACGGTGGCGCCGGTAGACTGGTTGATGACGTTCACCTGCACGCTTATCCCTCCTCCTGACTGCATATCCTTATTGCTGATGACCTTCCCGTTATCGCCGGGGATCATGTACTGCTTGCCGGTGCTGGCCTGGTAAATCTCTGGCTTGCCTTTCTCGCCGACCTGGTACAGGCCGCCGGCACTTACCGGACCGCCGTTGTAGCGAGCGCCGGCAAGCGCAAGCCCGTTAGCCAGTCCCACAGTCGAACTGATACCAGCTGCAGCCGGGCCAGCGTTAGCACCGAATGAGGCGAGCGATGCCATCGCGGCCGCCGGAGCCCAGGCCGATGCGGTAGTTGCCGCCAGTCCGACTGATGTCGCCACCGATGCGGCGCCGAGCGTCTGACCGAGGATGTAGTTTTTCAGCGCTTCGACGCCAACCTGGACAATGCTATTGATCACGCTGTTCAGGATGGTATTCCCAAGCGACCGCATCGCCTCCTGCGCTGACATTGTGCCAGTTAGCAGGCCGGTGATTGCATTGGAGGCATTCCCGCTAAACGCATCCACCGCACTCGTCAGCATGTTATAGCCGAGGCTTTGCTGGCTGAGTATTTCCCATTGAGCTGCGATCCGCTGCTGCTCATATTGCCGGTCAGCGGCATTTTTCAGCGCCAAGGCATTCTCATGAGCGAGAACCCCTTGCTGCTCGAACTGCTGAATCAGCGCCAGCTCCTGCGCGTGCTGGTTGGCCAATTGCTGCACCGGGTCAACTTCTGCAAGTGCCTGCTGGGTGGGGTTAACCACCTGCTGCGAGCGTATTTTGGCAAGGTTGGCCTGATGCTGCTGCTCCATCTGCTCAGTGGCTGCGTTGTACTCCTGCAGATCAATCTTCCCGGCGTTCAGCGCCGCTTTCAGGTTCTGCATGGATTCAGCGTAGGATTTATTCTCAGCCTGTTCCGGAATGGCATTAAGCGCCTCTGTTACCCCCTTCGCCGCTGCGGCTGCATCCCATGCGGCTGCTGCGTATTTGCCTGCTTCCTGGATTTGAGCCTGAGTAGCTGATTTACCGAGAGACTGCTGCGCACGCAATATCGCCTGCTCACGGCTCAATTCCTGAGTTGAGTCCGCTGCAAGCTCAGACTGCTGGCGAAGGTTTTCGAGTTTTTGGGCAATAGAATCTGCGGTAGACGCCGACTGCTTCCCGGCTTTGTCGCTTTCCTTCCTAGCCTCCGTAACCCGATAGGTTTCGGCGTATTCGTCCTGCAGCGCTTTGATTCGCTTCGGATCGGTCACCCCAGCATCAGCTGCATCATATTGGGCCTGAAGCCTGGCTCGCGCCTCACCCTCAAGTTTGGCCAACGCAAGCCGGCGTTCAGAGTTTTGAACCAGCTTCTTGGTTGCGGCGTCATCGCCTTTGGTCGGCGGCGCATTAAACTGGTTGCTTCCGGCGTCCTTCTGAGCCTTTGCTCGAATGTGGGCTATCTCCCCCTCGATCTGCTTCAACTGTACTGCTGCCTGCGCCCTTCTGGCCTGAAAAATTGAGTCAGTTTCATACCATCTCTGGCCGTCTTTCAGCTCATTGTTCAGATCCTGCTGGAGCTTGATCAGCTTCGGCATTCTTGAAGAATCGCCGACATTGTTGTTGTAGTAATTGAGGTTATCCGCGACGCTCTGCATCAATCCTGCAAGGGTCGTAGTCAGGCCTATTGCCTGGTTCAGGTCGTTAATGGCATTTTTGAAGGCAACATCGAGGCTGTTCTTTGCGCGATCAATGCTGACCGGCATTTTATCGAACTCTTCATTGACCGACTGCGACTGACGTTGAATGGCGTTCAGGGCATCCTGAGCCGTCAGTTTACCTTCCAGCATTTTCTTGCGAAGATCGCCGATTGATATCCCCAGCCCCGCTGCAATCTGGCGCGCAAGTTCAGGCATCTGCTCAAGAATAGAGTTGAACTCTTCAGCACGGACGATACCGCCAGAAATAGACTGGCCGAACTGCCGCAATGCGTTTGCCATTTCCTCAGTAGAGGACCCACCGATCGTGCCAATTTTTTGCAGTGTCGATGTCAACCCGAGAATTTGCGAGTTAGTGGCGCCAGTCTCCTTTAGCGCTGTCGTCAGTGATTCCCATAACCTCTCAGTCTCTGACAGGCTATTACCTGTTTGAGCTGCGATTGCAGACAGGGAAGCAAGTGTTTCTTTGGCCACGTCAATGCTGGGGCTTAGTCTGGCTATCCTCGCCTGGAGCGTAACCATCTCGTCGCCGATGGCGATAATCTTCTTCGCTGCATCAATGGTGAAAGCTGCTGCAATGGCAACGCCAACTTTATTTAAAGCACCTTCGAATCGCCCGGCAGATCGTGATGATTGCTCAAACTTGGCGTCCATTTGGTCAAGACGCTTATTAACCTGCTGCTGCGCCTGGATCAGGCCGGATACGTTAGCCTCAATGTCATAATAAATTTCACCTGCTTTCTCTGCCATCGCATACTCCGGGCATAAAAAAACCCGCCGTAGCGGGTTTGGTTATTTACAGGCCCGTTGGCCTATATAATACGCTATTGAATTATCAACTATTGGTGACATGCCTTCGTCAGGCTTGGATGCTTTCATTTGTTCCAGCGTGTCTCCATCACCAAGATACTTCACCGTCCACGATGTGCAGTCATACAGGCGCTGTGAGTAGGATGTCCCTGATGGCCCCTCTCTCATGGTCGTGATGGTTGCCATGGAACCATTTAAGCTTTTATCAATGATGGTGTATTTGGCTTTCGAATCAGTTGGAATGCTTATTGTTGTCGCGGAAACTGCACTAAATGACATTAGAGCTATGACTGAAAACACGACCTTTTTCACACCTTCCCCTCCCTCTATAAAAGATGAGCATAATCCTAGCAAACTTTAAAACTCTTTCCCTTATAAAAGGCGACGACATTGCCCGCTGGCTCTGTAACTATTACTTCCGCATGCCTAAGCTCGTTATCCTTGTCGATAGATGTAATCACCTCACCTGTTTTTAAGTTGAATACCTCTAATTTATTCTCATAAGGCTCTCTTCCTTTTGAAGAGCCATAAAAGGATAGCGCCAAATATTCGGCAAACTCAGATAGGGAACATGAGGTTAGATGGGTCGTAGTAGTTAGCCTGAATACTTCTTTTTGTTGAGCATTAAGTACAATGATAGCTGCCATGATCCCATCAGGATCACGGTGAACACTGAACACAAAAGTCCCATTGAGAGAAACACACCAGGCTTTTACAGAAAATCCACTTCCTACCCTTACCATGAACTGAAACTCTTCGTTTTTTAGGAGAGCTACCGTATTCTCCCGCAGGGTTTCATATTCAGCTCGATCAAAATGCCCTACATGCCATTCGCCATTTTGGCTTGGCACGCAATTGATGCAGAAATGCTCCATCCAGTAGAGCACTCTTCCATCGGAAAGCTCGCTCCCCCTTTCTAGCTTCATCACCTATCCCCACCGCTTTGTTTTCGACAGATTAGCAGGGATAGGAGAGAACGACAAAGTGCTCCATCTTGGCTTAAAAATGGCTAAGCAATGCCGGGCAAGTACAGCTGAACTTCATCGGCAGCACGATCGCGCGCAGCATGGAGCAATTGCTTACGTCCACCGACTCCCCATTTCGCCATCTGGCTAGCACACTGGCTAATCGCTTTGGTTTCAGTGTTGATGATATGATCGATTTTGTTCAGGCGGGACATTGCTCCAATGCCCATACGAACAACCGTCCGAAATACCTCATACACCTCGATTTCGAACTCGGGCTTAATCCATGCTGCATAGCGAATGGCAAGCAGCTCCACTCCCCAGACACCAGGCTCATCCCCACCCTTAACTACCTTAAGTGGTTGAATTTGTTCCAAAGCACTTTTTTGGGCTTTGGACTGCAATGCTTTGATGAATCTTTTAACCTGAGCGCTGCGGAGGAATTTACTGGGCCTCTGCGACTCAGTTGCCTCCCCTTTTGCTACTGCCGCAGCATGAAGATCGTTGAAGTTATAGCGACCATCGCCATCGACACGAACGGAGACGCCGTTCACTGATACGGTTGGATATTTCATCGTATTTACCTTTCTGTGGTGCGAGCCTGTTCGCGTAGACATGGGCAGCCAAGAGCGGAACGATGAAATCCACCGCCCTGTCTCAGACTCACACTACGGAAAGCTCTTGCTGAAAGAAGCGCACGCGAATGCGCGATTTGTTGCGGGTATAAAAAAGCCCCGGACTATGCCGAGGCTGGTTTATTTGGTTTTACGGGCTCGTTCCTGCTCCATCATCGCCTGCCAGCGGCGATCGTCTTCGTCCATGACCGTGTCGTACTCTTCGCGCGTGAAGCCGTTCTGATTTGGGTATTTGGCGTTAATCATCATGGCGAACTCTGTCATCGTGAGGTTCTCAGCCTCTTCCCGGCTTATACCGAAATGGTTGCGGGCCGCCATGATGTAGTCGGCTGCGCGGAATTCTGCTGTTGTCTCATTCGTTTCGTAACGCTGCAGCTTGCGCACCTTCGCTTTGCCGATGATGCCGTGCATCATCAGGTTTTGCGCGACGATGACCATACTTTCCGGCGGCATGCTGCCCGGGCGCCATACAAAGCCACGCTTACGTGATTTCCCCGGTTTCATCCAGCCAACCAGATCGCCGATATCGTCGTCACAGCAGGCTGTCAGTACCGTGTGAGCAGCCATGATCGCTTTTCGTGACAGGAGCCCGCTTTGCATAAACCGAAGGATGCAATCAGGAAGGCGGCTGTACTCATCGCGGATATAGGCCTCAGCTGCGCGCTGCGCGAATGGCGTCGCCTCGTCATTGCACAGGTCATAGAACGCCTGAACAATCTCCTCGGGCTCACCGATTCGCGCCATGTTGCGAAACGACGGCCGGAAAAAGAATTCCCGGTCACCGGTACCGATAACGCATTCGCCTAATTCTTTAATCGGGGTCATAGTCGCTCCATAAACAGTATCAAGGGCGCAGAACGCCCTTTGTACTATTCACGAATGGCCTGGGGGTTAACTGATAGTGACCGTGCAAGATGCAGACGTGATCTTGACTGGTGTCGCGGAAGAATCGGTGACTTCACAGGTATAAACCCCGGCATCACCAGAAACAGCGCTGGCCTTGTTGAAGGTCGCCGTTGTTTGACCGCTGACAACCGTGCCGTCTTTCTTCCAGACGTAGGTATAAGGCGCTGCACCACCCTCAACCACTACAGACATAGTCAGAGCCGATCCGGCCGTCACGCTCTTGGTCGTCGGCAGGTTGGTGGTGAACGCCAGCGCCGGCGGGGCGACCTCAAATACCACGGTGTCTGCATCAGCTACTTTCCACTCTCCGGAGAAGGTGGAAATATCCGAGGTGCCGAAATCACCAGACCAGGAGGTGGTGTTGAAGTAGCCCATGATATAAGTGCCAGCGTCTTCACCAGTTAAGTCGAAGCGAACCCAGACAGACGGCTGCCGGCCGGCCTGCACTTCATCGAAAATATATTTCGAGATGGCAATAGCGCCAACTTCCGTCGTCTTGTCTTTCTTGCGGAACTCACCTTCGCCGGAGATGGTGAAGTCCATGTTGTTGACCAGGTTCTCAACCAGACCTTTCGTATCGTCAGCCTCAGAGGTGACGGTATTCATGGAGTAGTCAAAGCCCTTGGTGGTCATGGCGCCGAGTCGCTTCCATTCGGAAAGCGCTGGTACCGTATCAGCACAGCCAAAAGCCATGCGGAGCACGGCCACCTTACCAATCAGCTTGCCGGTGTCATTAGCGCAGCCTTGCATGTATGCCTCTCAATTAAAAAAGGCCGCCATATGGCAGCCTGATGGATGATTCTGGCGGGTTAAGCCGCTCTGGCTTCAATCCGCAAAGCGTCTGAAGAAAGCTCTCTGCGATGTGCTGCATTAGCAGTGTCTTTTTCCGCCATTGCGAGTATTCGGTCGTGAGCAATTAGCCCTGCTGTTCTTGCAGCGAGCCTTTCTCTCTTGCGAGCAATAACATCCGCATATTCGTAATGAATTCTCAGCACTTTCTGTGCATAGGATGCATCGAAGGGATAAATCATGTTTACTCCCCGTAAGTGCAGGATACGAGCAGCCGGGTTACTAATCGGCCCTCTTCGGTGGGGATCGGCGCCGGGACATTGCCGACAAGCCGTAGCGCGCCTACGCAATCATCGGCGCCGGATTGCGCGCTGATATACTCGACAATGGCGTTTACCGCGGCGTCCGCAGCATCGGGATTCGCCTTCGAGGAGATCACATCAACCATCACATACCAGTCGCCGCCGAGGTCAAAGGTGATATCGGTACCGCCGGAAGACCGGAACACGATGAACTGATCGGTATCTTTCCCGGTGTCGCGCCATTGCCGCCACTGGACCTTAAACCCCGCGGTAAGCCCCTCATCCACAAACAGGTCTTTGAGGCGCATGTACATGGGAGGGGTCATAGCGAAAGCTCCTTCTTCACTACCGCGTCAATCTGGCTGCGGGTATCTTCGAAGCCCTTCGTTAAGAACTCCTTGCGGGCCGTTGCTCGCGTGAAGTTCTGTTTCACTGCCGGGTCGTGAACATAAACCGCATAGTTAGCCGAATAGATTACACGACCGGTGACGAGCGTTCCGTTAACAGTGATTTCCCTGGCTTGGCTGTTGATGAGCGTCGACGTATCGATCGGGGTGTAAAGCGCGGCCTGCGCGCTGCCAATAAGCATCGCAGACTGGATTGCTCGCACGACTTTACGCCCCTGGACGTCTTTGATGATGCGATCGAGGTTGGCCTTGGCCTGGCGGATGCCGCGAACTTTAACGCCCATAATCAGACTCCCGTAATCAGTGCGAAATCGTCCGCCAGTCGCTCGAACGTATCTGCGAACTGGACGATCTGCCGTATCTCGTCGGCCTCATCCGGCGGTGCTGCATCGGTCGACACGCCAATCAGGATGTAATCCCCTTCCCGCGCCGTTGCGTACTCGGTCCATATCGTGTTTTTAACAACGAGCTCCCGGCCAAGGTCACCGATTTTTGCAGAGAGTCCGCCCTGGTAGTCGCAGAGGATAGCGATCGGCGCTTCCCACCCATACGGCTGACCTCCGCCGTCGGTATCGCTACCGTCGGCATCGCGTATGCGCCGCCAGATTGTCGCCGTCGCGGTGTAAGACCACGAAGCTATAGACGACATCAGTCATCCCTCCATCGCAGCACAACGGCGCCTGTGGCGCGTATGCGGTCGCAGTTAATGAACCACTCGCCGTCGCTTTTCACATATGCTGTGGTTTGCTGGCCGGCATCGGTGATCACCCATACCCGGGTAAACGTCCGCGGCAGCCGTTGCTGAACTGAAACCCACGCCATTAGCAGCCCCCGACCACCATGAACAGCCCCACACTGTTGCCGGCGCTGATCGGGAGTTCACTGGTGCAGCCACTGGTATCCAGTTTCGCCAGAGAGTCACGCAGCCAGGTGATGCCGTCGTCTCCGTAGTCGAATGAGCGGGACGCGCCGGACGGAGCGCCCTGTGATTTGATGCGGCGGGCGCCGGAGGACGTCGCCATAAGCGCGGCGGCGTACATCAGAATCAGCTTCGCGGTGCACTCGTCATACCCCGCGCCATCTAGGCACGGAATAATCTTGTTCACCACGCAGAGAATCGGATCCAGCAGCGCGCCCGGGATGGTGTAACCCAATTCACCGAGGAACGCCTGCACGTCTGCCGCTGTGATTGGGTCAGCCATGGTTATTTCGCCTTTTTCGTTTTAGCAGCAGATTCATCCTGCTGCTCTGCCTGCTCTGCCTGCTCTGCCTGCTCTGCCTGCTCTGCAGCATCATCGACAGGCGTAGCCACTTCCAGTACCTGATCTTCATCACTAATGATTTCAACCAGACCGGCGGCCGCCCAACGTTTAGCGACATCACCGTTTACCGAGACCTGCGCGCCAACCTCCAGCTTCTGGAGATTGGCACCGGAAAGCAGGTTGTCTCGAACCACTTTTACCAGTGCCATAAATGCCCCTTAGCTGTGTGCGTAGATAACGGATTTGCGATTGTTGATGTCAGTCTTAACCATCAGGCCCATCGCACCCCAGGTGCGCCAGACGTAGTCGCTGTTGTAGAACTGACGTGGGTCAGCAACAGTACCGACGGCCTGACCAACAATCGGAGCGATAACACCCGCAGTCAGAGGAACAATCAGGATCTGGTTACCGGTCAACTGCGCATCTTCTTTGATGGCAGCAATACCGGAGAGCTTCAACAGCTCCAGCAGAATGGTGTCGGACTGGTAGTTATCGCTGAAGTAGCGTTCCAGGTTAGTGATGATCTGCCCGGAAACGTACCAGGTCTGCTGCGCATACTGCAGGTTGGTCAGCTTCATCACGTCACGCAGCGCGATGGCCGCGTTGCGAATTTGCTCCGCCGTTGCGCTGGCGCTGGTGAAGTCGATATTCAGGCCGGAAGCACTGAGATCGACAACCTGTACGCGCTCATCGGCTTTAACGCCCTTCCAGGTCTTGCCATCAAAGGCGATATAATTGCCAGCGGAATCACGGAAGCCATTGAAGACGTAATCCACGTACTGACGTCGAACATCATCAACAGAACCGCGCTGAGCGTCGGCCAGAGAAGCCAGAGCGGAGCCTTTGTTGAAAATCGGGTCACGCCACTGGAATTTGAATCCAGAATCGTGGATCGGAACCATCGTACCGTCGAAGGTGTACGCGCGCGCATCCAGCGCCGCACCAATCTGTCCGGACATAGAGGTGTGCGCCCAGCCGCGGCCGCCGGTGCGAGCGTACTCGTACACTGACTCTTCAAGACGGACAGAGCGGGACAGCGGGATCAGGTCGTTAAGCAGAGTGAATTCAGTGGCGGGCTCAAACTCAGCCAGCACAGTCTGGTCGTAAGCGCGATACAGTCGACGGATATCGTCGACAGCGTTCGTCGCGTCCAGCGCCGGTGTGTTCGCCGCATCACCACGCCAGCGGGTGCGGGATACAAAATCAGCAACGGCCTGAGCACTCATGTTGCGCGCCATTTGCAGCTCGTTAAACTGCGCCTGGTTGGCTTCAAGGTTGCCCGTCTCAGTCGCGCGTCGGGTGGAAAATACAAACATTCAGTCTCTCCTTACTTGAACACGACGCGAACCAGATCGCCTGCAGCGGCGGTCAGGGACTTGTCTTCTTCGACATAGGCAAAGATGGTTTCATCTGCTGCCAGTGCTTTGATGCGGCCATTAGCCACGGAAACCGGCTGGCCCTTGGTGTAAGTACCAGCGGCAGCGCGAACGTTGAGGAAAACGCCCGGCGTTGGCTGGATGTTTACCACCCAGTCATCGATCGCGTAGGCATCATCAACCGTTTTGCAGCGCAGATAGTCGTAGTTAGCGACGTAGAGAATCGCGTCTTCAGTGCCGTCAACAGAGGGTGTCGGCTTGGCTGCGCTGAAGAAAATAACGGTACCCGGCAAAAACGCCGCGGTCGCAGAACCTTCACGATTAAGTTGCGGGTTGGGGAAAATACCACCCGCGTGAATTACGTGTTTCCCGTCTTTAGCCATTTTTTACTCCGGCATTTCGCTGAAAGAATCGTTGTTGTTGACCTGGCGGAATGCACCATTCAGGCCGGTAGAGGTCTGGCACTGAGCAAACAGGCCATCAAGTGCGGCGCCGTCGAGAGCATTCACCGCGAGGTCGTCCAGCCCGAATTTCGCTTTTACGACCGCGCGTTTTTCGCCCTTCTCTTTGTCGGAGTTGGCGGTAAGGCCAGACTTAACCGCGGCGAGATCGTCAGCGAATGGCTTAAACCATGCCGGCGCTTCTTCGCTGTTGCTGGCCTGCTCTTTTTTCTTAGGCTTGCCGGTGGCGGGGTCGATTTCGTCCTCGCCTTCTTTCTTTGCTGCCGCCTTCTCTGCCGCTAACTGGTTGTAAGCGTCCATCAGTTCGGCATCGGACTTGCCTTCAGTCGGCTTACCCGCGGCTAGGAGCGCATTGATAATCAGTTCTTTCATCGGATCTTTCTCTCCGTTGGTTTTAATCTCGTACTCAATGGGTTTGCGCACGACTTCTACAGGTTCGCCGACGAATACGGCTTTGCCGTCATCATCGATGAGGTACTTCTGTTTGAAATACTTGGCTTCATCGCGGTAGATGAAGCTGTCCGGCCATACCGATTCGGGCCAGAGCCACTTATCATCAGCACGGCCTTCGTGAAGCTTGTCGCTGATGGCGCGCTGGATATCGTCGAAAGAGAAGTTCGAGGCGTTGGTAAAGAAGAATCTCGTTTTGTTGAGCAGGCCTTCGCGGGTGCAGTCAGCGGCTTCAGAAAGACGAGCAACTTCGATCTCCACCTCTTCGCCTTCAGAGTTCACGAAGATGCCTACGCCTTCAGATGGCGTTCCGGCGCCCGGCTCATCGAGCAATACCGCGACATGGTCAAACATCATGTTGGTGGCAATTTCGTTGTACTTTTTGCCTTTAGACTCGCCGTTGGCGGCGATGCCGGAATACAGCAGGCCGGTTGAGATGTGGATAGGTTCAGAGTTAGTGCCGGCGATCATCTCGTCCAGGCGGTTAATCAGGCGCTTGCCCTTCTCACTGGATTCGGCGTACTGGCGATCGATATACATATCGCCGCTGACTTTTCCGTCTTTGTGGCTGACGTTCTGGAGCCATGCGCCGACGTGGTAGTTATTCACCGCCCGGACATCGCGAGCAGACACATGCTTGCCGTCCACCTTCGGGTGGCCCAGCGGCATCGGGTTGCGCTCCAGCGTGTTGTAGGCCTTTTCGATTTCTGCTGCCGGGTACAACTTCCGGTTCATCACAATATCGTCCACGACAGGCGTGATGCCGCGAACCACGATATGTGGCTTGCCGTCGATGGTTTCAGTAGTGATGTTTGAAGCGGAGTTGACGACGGTCAGCACGTTAACGCGGTTGCGTTTCATGCTGGGTCCTCATTGGTGGATTTCAGGCAATAAAAAAGGCCGCCGTGGCGACCTGTTTTTACTCAGTTAGATTTATTTGAATTTAAGCTCAGTTTTAGCATCAAGAACTATCGCATCAATAAGTTTTTGTGTTGCCCTGGACATGTCATCGTACGCAACGAAGTCCGGGTATCCTTCTTCATAAACGCTATAATCAGAATCTGACTCATTCTTAAAGAAGTCAGCAAGTAGTAAGCGGGTGTTATGGCTAAGGGAGATCGGTGCTATAGCGTAGAATCGATGAATTTGCGCGCTCACTTCATAAAACCTACGCCAGTCAAAATCACCCTCTGGTTCAGGCCTATTATTAATTTGGGCTTTGTAGCATCTTTCGTAAAATTTATTTGCTTTTTTATAAATGGCCTTAATTTCAAATAAATTATCAATTAACTGGTTATATGATGAGTGTTTCTTCTCCCACCATTTCTCATGGTAGAAGCGATTTAAAGCAAAGCTTGCAGTAAACCAGGCGGCAACCACCCCTGTTGTAATCGGAACAACAAGAGTTAGAAAAAAAGAGCCTACTTCTTGTGGGGTAACACTCATCAGCTTGATTCCATGAAAATTATGATGATGCTATTAAGCACTAATTGGAATCTTCTTTCCATTGATCGCGCTCTTTTGCCAGACGTTCAGCCAGACCTTTGTTGAAAATTCTGCCGTCGTCGTTGAGCAGGACCGGAATCTGGGAGCAATAACATCGATATTTGTTGCCATCGCGAGAATAGAACTCCCTGACCCACTCAGTCGTTTTGACCTTTCCGTGTTCGGCGGCATGCCACCACCGGGTCGTCGGTTTGAGCGCCGACAGCCACAGAAGGCCGGTATTCAGCCCAAGCCGATCCGCCGCCCAGTCCGTTTCGTTCCATTGCGCCTGGCGCAGCGCGCCGACCTGCTCAGTCTGAGCGATGGTCTTGGCCTTCGACATCGAGACATCAAGGCGCTTGCTGACGATGCTGGCTGTTTCTCGGGGGTTTATGCCGCGGCCTATTGCGTCGGCAATGACGTTAGCGAGATCGGCCCGCACGGCGTCGCTTGTCCCCTTCCAGTCGCTGTACGTGCTGATGTAAGCAGCAGCGATCTGATTCTGATACGCTGGACTGGAAAGCAACTGCTGCAGCGTCGTCTGGCTGGCGTAAACCGGCGACTGTACCGACAGATTCGTGAAGGCCTGCTGCGTTCCTCGCTCATACTCTGCGACGACATAATCAAGCGCCCAGAGGTTTTGGCTGCCGCCATCCAGCAGGGCATCGTCCAGAATCGTTTGCACAATCTGGAGAAGGTCGGCTAACTGCGCCGCCGTCATGTCATAAATGTAGGTGCCGGAGTTAACCTGGTAGAGCGACGGCTCAGCACCTTCATTATTGCACATCAGCCATGAACGATCGCCGTTAACCTCCCGCTGTCGGCCAGTCAGACGCTGGTCAAACACCATTTTCAAACGACGCTTAATATCCAGATACCGGCCTTCGATATCCTGAAACATCCTGCTAACCGGCCTGGCTGATTGCGTGGGGTCGACTTTGCTGCGGGGGATTATCGGCGTGCCGACTTTACTCTTTTGCTCCAGGGTCATCGGAAAGAGGATCATCGGTTGTCACCTTGTTGTTTGGGTCTGGCTGAGCAACCTCTTTGCGAGGTTCAAGCTCACCGACTGCCCTTACCTCGTTCTCATCGACCACAGGGGTGCCGTAGGCTTGCTGAGTTTTCTGGGCAACATCAGCCATAGTCGCCATATTCGCGAGCTTTTCTTTCTCACTGGGAGCGAGCAAGTCAGACCACGCCAAGGTGACCTCGCCCGATGCGGGAGGTTCGATAATACCAATAGTCCAGAATCGCTCTATCACTCGCGTAATGACATCAGACATAAAGCCCCAGCGTCGCGTATTGCAACGATTGGCCCACGCGGTTTTATCCTCCTCTGAAGCAAGGTTGCCTGTCTGCTTGCCAAACAGGATGTTAAACGGACACTGAATCGTCGACGCGAATGAGTTTGCAGAAACCGTCCACGTTGGTGTCGGATCAGCTGCCGCAACAGAAAGAACGCTCGCCTTCCCTGCCTGCATTGCTATTGCAGCATCCGTACCGCGGTTAAGCTTATTCACCTTGTCATTCATCGCATCACCAAGGTTGTTATATCCAGCATCCTTGGCTTGCTTGATGAGCGTGTCAATTTGGGTGGCGGCGTCGAACTCCATCGCCAGTTGACGACTGGCGTTCTTCAGAAACCCCTCAGCACTACCGCCTTTCGTCTTCTCAATATCGAGGAGGTCATTGTAGCCGGCCTCAAGAAGCGGGATTCCCGACAGGATATTCTCATCCTCTGAGCCTTCACAGAGCAGAATGATACGATCAGGATGCACCTGAACCGAACGAGGGCTGCTATACGTGCCCTCGTCGCCTATCGGTTGTTCATTAAACTGATAGCTGACGGGCTGCCCGTAGGTTTCCGACCAGGTATCAATATCAAGGTTGCCAGGTTTGACTTGCGGCTCCCATGCCGGGATCAGTTTAACCAGTGCAGCACTACCTAGCCTCTGGACCAGTGCCACATCAACAGGCTCACTCCAGTCTCGATTATCTTTCACCTGAATCAGAAGTGCTGAGTAACGCCCAACCATATTGCGGCGGTCAGCGTCTTTAATTTTCGCCCAGTGCTTTTTCATCAGTTTGGTAACTGACTTTTCCCATGGCGTAGTTTTGGTCGACTCCCTGTCTTCATCACCATCGATGATGGTCGGCCTGTCCATCCAGCAGGAATCCAGCAATTTATGGACAGCTGCAAAACCGGTAGAGCCGCGGCGATACTGGCGATAGAAATTGTCGAACGTCAGAGCGTCAGGGTAGCCGAACTCGTCCCATAATTTGGTCCGCTTGACGTTGCCATTACGCCCTGCGTAGAGCATGCGCTGGCGCCCAATTGCATCAGCAAGGGCATTAACGAGGAATTGCTCCCCGGTGCTTAATTCACTCACTGATGAGCTCCTTAGAAGAAGACTGCACCAACCTTTTTCGGTGAGTGCAGTACGCGGTAACGAGTACCATCCCAGTCATGATCTTCCTGCTGGGTGTCTACGTCGTCAGGGTTTTTATTGTCGCGGACAAGCACAGGGATACGGCTAATCCAGCCTCGGCAGTAGTCGAAAACGTAGAATGCTGGCTTCTCAGGCACGCCTGATTCCAGCTTTTTACCTTCGATAACAGCTTCCAGCATGTCAGCGAATAACGATGCGCCATTGATGCGGGAGCCGGGCTTTTTGTCAGCAGGCAACCATGTAACTCCCTGCGCTTCCATCTTCTGCGCGATCGATAACTCGTTATCACCAGTGTTGAATATCGCGCCGTCAGCCGGTCCAGGAATAACTTCGCTGCAGATGCCAGGCATAATGTGAAGCTGGCCCTGGGTGACACCGTCGATTTGAATCTCTTCCGGCTCGTCGACGTCTTCGCCCGTCAGCCGCTTGTCAATCCACGCCACGCCTTTCGCGACGTTGGTGGATGACATATTCAGGCCTTTGTTGAGCTCGTCAGGCGGGCATCCGTACCATTCACCGATCAGGATAAGGGAACCGGCAGGCGGGCAGAACTGTCGACCATCAGACAGCTCGGCGGCTGTGCCATCGGCCTGAGCCCACCAGAGGTTAGAGAACGGCTTCGACTCACCCCAGTCATGGGAGCGGTCGACGGTCCAGCTATCGGGAATACGGAACGGCTTAATGACATGCAGAGCTTCATTCCATAGATGGTCGAATCGGCCTCCGCTGGTCACGTCCCATGAGCCCTCTACCCACGCTTTGCGCCGGTTAGGGTCTTTTATCGCCATCAGGGTCGCGATGTACTGCGGGTCAAGGTACGGGTTCTCTTTAAACGATCCGTGGATAGCTACGCGGGTAAGCGTGATTTCCTCTTCTCGTTCTGTCTGAGGGTTGAATACCATTTGCCGGTCGCGCTGCACGGTCCCGCGCGGCGCTGGCTCAATGAAGCGTTTCTTTACCCAGGTATGCCCGATGCCAAACGGGTTGGTCGTGCTGAACGTCTCCAGCGGGATCGGCTTTAGTAACTTGCCATTATCCAGCGGGTAGTTTTCCGGCCTGAACGATGAGCGTCGGCAGGAGAACATCATTTCGTAGAATTCAGGGGACTGCTGTTTCGTCAGTTCGTTAAAGCCAATGAACGGGAATTCCTGCCCGTGAAAATCCCAGTAGTCGTCTGCCTCTTTGCCGAAGCGGAATAGAAGCTCCTCGCCTGTTGGCCATACCCATCGTAATTCGCTCGCAGATGACAGATATCGAGCGCCATCGTTGAACAGACGAAACATACGCTTCGACTGCGTGATAATGTCGGCAAGGTTCTTGTATTCGGTATCGAAGATGACGCCACGCCAGAACGAGCCATAGCCTACTCCAACATTGCGCCGGAACCTGGCCAACTGCGCAGCAGTTTTACCAGGGCCGCGAGTTCCTTCGAAAAGTATTTCGTTACACGGGCAACTCAGAGCCAGAGACTGTGATCCAGGCAGTGGCTTCCATACAGCTTTGTAATTCATCCACCGAGCACCTCACCCTGTTGTTTCTGCGCCGCCGCCTCCCAGTCATCCACGTTATCGCTGGTTGGTACAAGCATGACGTTATGCGTGACCTCTTTCGTTTCAGCCTTATTCTCAATGCTGTATGCCTCTCGTTCGAGGCCGATAAGCGTTTTCAGGCTGTCGCTCAGGTCTTTCATGGATTTAACGCGGGAAGGAAGACTGATTATTTTGTGGTAGAGATCGTTGAGCTTATCCATACCTTTGTCATCAGGCGATCGCATCATCTCGCCCAGGTCTTCAAGCGCGGCCACGTTGCCACACTCTCCGGCCAATTCATCGAATAGCGTGTTGGTCAGTTCGCGAGCCCGCCGGATGTCTCCCCGGTGCTCCATGCGTACCGTTGCAATAACCTCGGCTGTCGCCTCTATCAGTACGCGTTCGGTCAAAGTGCTTTCGTTGCGTACCGTCCTGCGTACCTCCCGCTTGCGTACCAAGTCGTCAGCCTTTTGCTGAATCTTCGCATTCAGGTCGCGCGACCAGTCGTCACGCTTTGCTCGCTTACGGATAGCGCCTTCGCTGATACCGTGTTGCGATGCGATTTCACGGAGGGACATCACCCCGGCCCGGTACGCCGTCTCGATGGCCTCCCAGTCGGGTTTGCTCATACTCCATTCCTTATTTTATCTGTTCAGCACCGACCCTTTTAGCCGCGCCATTACTGCTTTCTTTTCGCCTGGCGGCGTGAGTGGATTTGCCTCCTATAAGAGACAAAAGCTATTCAGAAGTTGATGCGACTCACTATAGAGAGGCCTTGTCCAACGCGCTCCGGATTCAATAGTGGCGAGTATAGATACATCACCGCGTAAGAATTTAATGTTACAGGAGTAGGAAGAGCCACGCGGAGGGATAAGTTACACAATAGAACGCACCACACCACCAACTAACCAAGGAGGTTTAATGTCTCACATCGAAATTATTCAACTGATCGATTCATATGTCATACTGGCGACCCATATCATTTCTCTCATCATCGTTTGCCGTAAATTGATTGCCGACCTTTCTCGACGCTCCTAATCCCCGCCTTATCCAGATTGCACTGCCCAAGCGCAGAGTTAAGCTTCGCGTTTAACTCCAGACTGTCCTGCCACCTGAACGGAACAACCATTTCGGGGAGCGGTGTGTCTTCTCTAAGCCTGGTGCTTATCAGGCCGACGCGATTGCCTCATTGAGGTTATGTGCTGATCACATACTAGAGAAAGCTCAATGCTTTCCTTCTAGACTATTGAAGTTCAAGGGAAAACATGGCCTCTCCAATGTTGGTTCAGCCATATTTAAAACCTTAATAACCAAAAAAAGGAAATAAATAATTGCAAAATCTTAATATAACCATCTTTCGCAGATACAGAATTTAGTCCCCGAAATCAATAATGCCTTTAAATGTGCTTTTATCAATGGTGATCATTTTTTCTAATTTAGCAACCACATCAGGGTTTTGTTGCATATCATCAATCCATTGCCGAACTGCACTAACAATGTCTTTACAAAGTTCAATGACATCAAGCTGAAGGGTACCATTGAAGTTATTCATGTGCATAGATATGCCCACATTGGTTGGCGGGGTAATTTTAAACTTCCGCAATCGATTTTCATCCACCCCTTCATGTAAACATGCATTTCTTAAGCTCCAGCAGTCTTCTGCAGTAAATGCAACTGTTGGAGGCTGTTGTTTCCATTGCTCTACCATAACTAGCGGCATTCCTTGTAAAGCCTCAGGCGAGGTGACGAGCATTAACTCATAGAAGTTGTCTGGGTTGTATCGCGGCTTAAGATACCGATTGAACCAATCTCTATATCTGGCTCCATTTCCTTGCACAGCGTTTTCTGTGGCACCACAGATATCTGGTAGTGAAATGGCAATAAACAAAGCTCCGAACCAATTTTCCTTCGCCAAAGATTCTTCAATTGATGATAACAACTGATTCATAAGTTTAACCACATTAAATGGAATGGAATTAAACTCTACAATGGAATCTGATACCTAGGCTACAACATTATCAATAAACTTTTAGAGGTTGCTCGGCAAGGCCTTACTTCAGACATGGCTTGGCGATGAATTCCTACTACTGGCTGATGGCCCGGTAGTAGGCCTGCCAGCGGTACTTATCCAACCGCAGTTGTCGCAGACATTGAGCGGTTTCGACGTCCGATTGCAGGTCTTCGTCGGTATCCTTCCCTGCGTCACTTGCTTTGCACGGAGGGCTCATCAAATCCTGGGATGGTGTTGGCAGCGTCGATAGCTCGCTGGCGCAGCTGCACAGCATCACCGTCAAACTGGCACACAGTACGATTCGGAGACTGAACATATTTCACCACGTCGCGGGTTATGGTTCGGTAGATGACCTTGCCCTCTTCTGTAGCGGCGGCGGCCTTTTGCTCAACTGGCTGGATAGTCTTTTCGGCTTTCTCTTTCTTCTTCGCCGCGAGGGCGTTGATATAGTCAGCGTGAGAATTCCAGCCAGACCGCCATGAGAAAATGCAGGAAAGCAGCAGGATAACTACAGCGCTGATAATGGCGGTTAACCGGCTCATTTCTGGCCCCACTCGCAGACTTCACGCTCAATCTCGCGCCTGGTGATCAGCCCCTTCCACTGCTTGCCACCGGCATACGTCCAGCGCTGCAGTTCCTTGCATGCGCCCGGCACGTCTCCAGCATTCAATTTCTTCAACAACGTAGAGCTGGCGAAAGCGCCAGAGCCAATGTTGTAGGTGAATGAGTAAAGCGCGGCGCGGGTAGGATCAGGAATGCGGACTTTGATGAGCGGATCAATGGCGCTTGCCACCTTCCGCAGATCTTCCTTCAGCAGGCTGTCGCACTCCCTGTCGGTGTAACGATGGCCGCGGCGAATATCGGTGCCAGTGTGACCATCACAAACAGTCCAGACGCCGACAACATCCTGATAGGCGTAATAACGCCTTCCTTCCAGGCCGTCAGCATTACCAAGCATGACAGAAGCAATCGCGATCGCACCCGAACCGCCGGCGATCACGCCAATCAGTTTATTCCTCATTGATGGCGTCATGCTCACCCCTGCGTATCACTTGCGATCCGCTTCAAGGCCTCGGTTACCACTTCGGCTGAAGCCGGGCGGTCACTTCCTGGCTTAGTGGAGACATCAGCCAGATAACTGGCCAACAGCTGCGTGCGTTTTTTCTCTTCATCCAGTCGCTCTCGCTCTTCTTTACGCTTTGCGTAATACGTCTTGATTGTGAAGAAGGCAGAGATCAGGGCGCCAATGATGAAGACATAATCCTGCAGACTCAGGACGGAAAAGATACCAAGCAAGGCTGACCACCAGTAAGGCAGATTGTGACCATCGGTTGGGTTCATACGTTGCATCTCTCACCTCCGATAATGTTCGGGGTGCTATCTGTAGTCAGTAAAAGGTTCAGGGCCGTCGGGCTGATTTACCAACAAAGCGTCGAGGGTGATTCCCGCGACCCTGAAAATAAAAAACCCGCTCAAGGCGGGAAGAAATACCAAGGGTAAAAGCGACGGCGCGGTAGCCGTAATGGCCCCAAGGTAGAGGGATTGGGTTGTGGTGGCCGGCGCTGAACCCGGCTCAGTGAGTTTCCGATATTTTGACAGCATTTCTGCTGGATAGGCTTCCGGCTTCATCACCGCCTCGGAGCGCGATCACAACTCGCCAATGTTTACGCATCAGCCTGCGCATTCACCACAACGGAAAGAGCACTGACTTCGAGCAGACCTTGGGCCCAGGAACGACGATCAATCTCAATGCTCTTACCTGTTATGGGATCCGTTTCGTGGAGCAACGGCCAGCCGATCAATCTGGCACCGGGGGAGGACTTATTTTAGGCGATAATGCCCGTGCTCCATATATTGCGGATAGCGCAGGATTCGAACCTGCGGGACGACAGTTACACACCCATCCCGATCGGTTAGCTACTGACTGCCTGGAGCTAGCCAGCGACTCAGCCAACTCCCCATCCTTTTTAGTTATATCAACAAATCTTATTAACCGATCCATCACTTTCCTAATCCCCCTACAGTATGTTACAAAAGTTGAGATTTATTGCGTTTATAAATGCTCACCTTAATTTGGGGGTTTTGATGAATCCTGCGTATCCCGTATATGAATCAGTTGATTTAGATGATAAAAACCTACAAGAATTTTCCAGGAAAATTAATCGAGGAGCCGATCCGATATCAGTCCCAGTTGTAGAGTACCCACTACCATTCGCTAACTGCTACTGGAATGTAGAGTCATTGGTCAAGGAATTTGGCGGTCGCATGGTTCTTGGCTGGGACCTTTCACTGTGGCCAGGAAGCCACCTATGTGCTGTACATCATGCAATATACCTTGATTCCTCCGGTACACTTCATGATGTCAGCAAAAGGATTGAAAGCTCACCTAACCAAAGCAGCACAATCTTTTTGCCAGACAATTCTCGGGATATAAATCTAAATAAAATACCTGCAATAACATCACGTTTTTTTGTTTTAGATAATAACGCACATACAAATGAATACATCCACGCCTACTCTCTTGTGAATAAATTTGAACAAGAAAATAGTCGTTTCTTATATTCCATAGGTTTCAGATGTGAGACCAACCGCGCCATAGCTAATGGAACACCATTAATGCCAACAAACATACCTGAGGAGTTTGTTGATGATTTCTACCGAATATCTAACGCAATGTCCTTGGCCAGGGATTTTCTGGGGTTGAAGAGTCACGCCTTAAGAGCTAAAACTGGACATCTCCCCTGAGGATTTAAACCTACAGGATATGACGCCCCCTGGTAAATCATCATCGAGATGACTTTTTCATGCTCAATTTTGGCGGACCGACTATTGGCAGTTGAACCGCGGGATTTCTCCATTTTGCATTTTTTTCTGCCCATAGCTGCCAACCTATTTTTAAATTAGTTGAACCAGCAATCTGGTTCAGGGCTCTTGCGCGGCGGGTGTCGACGCGTCGTGCAGCACGTCTCAACCAAAGAGCCCTGACCGGATCGCAGGCATAAAAAAGCCCCGGCGGAATGCCGAGGCTAATTTTACAAACTGGTATGTGACTATCATCTTCATGCCGCCACTTAAAGTTAAGGCAGCATATCAAATTAGACTCAAATATGACGTATTTAATTGACTTTTGCAAGACCCTGCTGCGAAAAAGTCGCTTTTTGTTGTGATCGTGTTCTCACAGCACAGAGAAGAGAGTCGCTATCAAGCCGCTTAAAAATGGCGCACATAGCACGCCAGTAATCAGCGTAGTTATGGCACCAGTTATCAGGCTTAACGCCACACAGGGCTGCAAGGTCCTGATGCTGATATCCATACTTACCCGCCAGCTCTGCTTTCACGTCCTGTGCCGCCAGCCAGATAAGCTTCTTCAGGCGCTCCATCGTCTTGCCGGCCACTTTCTTAGCGCCGAGTTGATCACGGAATTCTTCCCATGCCCACTGTGTTATCGCTACCTGATACTCAAAGCGGATATTGTCGCTGTAGTTCCACAGCAGCCACGCTTTCTGATGCTCTTCCAGCGACAGCAGAGCCCGGCGCCAACTGGCCGTCGAATACTCAACGGGAAGAACGAGAGCGATTGATGAACCTTTCGCGCGGGACTGCTGCCCGGGAATTGGCGGGCTGGATGGGTTTACCATGCGGCCGGTTACCGGGTCGGCTACTTTCTTCCTTCCCCGGCTGCGCGCCGTAGCGGTGAATTGTGCGTTCTCTGCAAATGCCACCAGTTGCCCTTTCGTCGCGCCGCTCAGATCGGCGGTGGCCACTATCAGCTGCTGGCGTACAAATTCCAAGTATTGAGCTGTCATGCTGCTTCTCCCAGGCGCTTATAGATACGGACGAAATTGCGTAATATTTTGTAGTCGACCAGCACGGTGCCGCGGCTACGCAGGAGGCGGAGCTTTTGCCAACGGTCGCGGATGCGTTCGATAACGTCACGGCTCATTTGGTAGTCCTCGCCATGGCCTTGGCCATCGCCTTATACGCCCTGAGCACATACGCGCTCTTTCCGTACAGGGTGATCTGGAAGGTAATGCCGCGAGACTCCCAGGTATTGACCGGGGAAGCGTCCAGACCAGCATCCGCAATGCGTCTGGTCATAGCCAACTGCCAGAACGGGCCAGTCAGCCAGATGCGGGAATAAGCCCCTTCGTCGCTATAGGTGATCTTCATGCAGCCTCCCGTTGTTTTATGAGCCTACGGCGTAGCGCGCTGTAATGGCGCCTGATGCCTTCCAGTTCTTCGATGGTGTACCGGTGAGGGGTGTTGTTGTTTTCGAGGTCCTCGACGCGCTCAGCGCCGATTTTCTCTACCAGACCGAGGCGGTACTGCTGCTGGTTACCTGACATTTGCACGTTGCAGTGATGACACTGCTTGTGAATGTTGTCCTCGTTGTAGCGCAGGTGAGATGCTTTACCGCGGGAGCGGTAATGGCCGGCTTCCCACTGAACCGTGTCAAACGTGCCGCAGCTGATACACGGCAGATCGTGGTCACGCTCGCGGATATAGTCGTTAACGACACGCTGGGTCATATCCTCCCAGTGTCGGAGAGGCTTCACCGCTGCTTTGCGCTTGCGCCAGGCTGCGCGTTCTTTCTTCGCTTTCGCCTGAGCCTGCTTTTCGCGCTTCTTCTCCAGTTCCTGCATGGCAAATTCAGCGCCATGCTCAGGGCAGCACCAACGATGGTTTTCGAATGCTGGGGTGAATTTTGCCCGGCAGATTTTGCACCGGCGCTGAGTACGTTTAAGCATGATCACCACCCTGGATCTGCACCAAGGTCAGGCGTCCGCAGAATACAGCCCCGGTATCGATATACATCTGATTGGCGTACTGGCTTGGCTGATGTGTCGGGGTGTGCCCAAAAATAAACAGGTCTGCACCGGATATTTCATTCACTATCCCATCCTGAGCTGCGCTCACTCGCTCACGATTCCAGATGACCTGTTCTGCATCGACGGGCTTGCCATATGAGTATTCGTTATGCGGGTAGTCAGCATGGCAGACCACCACCCTCTTACCCTCGGTCATTACCTCGATGATGAGTGGCAAACCAGCAACCAAATGCGCCAACGCGATAGCCAGGCGTTCTTTGTCGTAGTCAAGGTTAAAGAACCATCCGCCACCGTTAGCGAGCCAGTGATTCACGTTCCCGGAAGAGGATAGTCCGTCGAGCATCATCTGCTCATGGTTCCCTCTTACAGCCATAAACCAGGGCATTGCGATTAGCTCAAGGCATTCGACGTTTTCCGCACCACGATCGATAAGGTCACCTACCGAGATCAGTAGGTCACACAACGGGTCGAAACGGACCCTTTCCAGCTCGTTCATTAGCAGCGTATGGCAACCATGCAGATCGCCAACAACCCAGATGTTGCGCCAGATAGCACCATTAATGCTTCGGTAGAGGCTCATGCAATTTTCCTTCTGGCAGCACGACGCAGCCAGCGGACATCTGCCAGGTGAGCCGTATAGTGAAAGGTGGGGATATCTGATGGTTTAACTTCGACCTTGCGCTTGCGGCGCGCCGGCACGCGGAAGATGCCGCGATCCATGACCTTAGCGAGCAGACTGTGCATGCGAAGCCCTCCATTCCTGGGCCCATGCAATTCGACTGCTGGACTTCTCGCTGAACTTCACATTGTGCTCGGTGCCGAACCAGTAGATCGCCTCGATAACCTCCACCATGTAGCGCTTGCTGGATTGAGAAGTGCGAACGCCGAAGTAGACGCGGCCGCCATTGATGCCCGGGGCGGATTTCTGCTCACGCTCCGGGTTTTGCATCTGGCTGACCAGTACGGTGATGAGGTCTTTCCACTCCGCTGGCTCCAGCTTTTCACCGTACCAGATCACCTGATCGCTCAGGTCTTTCAAAAGTGGCCACATGAGACGATTCTGTTTATCGGTACGGCTTTCTTCGCGCGCCTCGATAATCAGCGGCGATCGGTGGTCGACGGGCAGAGACTGGATGAAGTTGACGACGTTACGCTTAACGTTGTCGTTGATAAGGCAGAATTGTTGCTTCACGCTTCACCTCCGGAGAGGTTAAACGCTGAATGCAGAAAATCGCCGGTGGCTTTCGCCATCGGTGATAGGGATTGCTGTAAGGTTTTGTGCGCCATGTGTCCCCACTTGGCGCCGGAAGTAAGTCGTCAGTTGCTCAGGCTGACGAGGTAATTATCGCCCGTCACGGGGATAAATGCAAAATGAGCATATACGAGAAAATCGCTATTTTTTGGCGTTCTGCTCTGCCATTTCCAGATAGCGCGGATCGGATGCCTTGGGGAGTTGGATACTCTGCTCGCGGTAGTAGCGGACGCGTTCCATGAAGTAGTCCCGTAGGTGTTCTGGCTGCTCTCTGGCTACCACTTCGGCGACAACCGGCATGTTCAGCCGCTCTTTGTAGGCGACGCCGGAAGCTGCGAGGTCAACATTGACCTTGTCCTGCTCGTCTTTCGATTTGGCTGCAATGTTCCACTTCGACATAAGAAAATCCCCTCTGGTGTGGAGGGGATTATATATCGCTACCGGTTTAGGTGTGCGGCTTTGCATTATTCTGTAGTTATGCAACATCCCAGACAGGATCATTAGCGGCTTTTGGACGGGTATCGATACAAATACCTATATGGCAATGACTCATACTACAACCGAACCATTTCTGCCAATGAGTGCCGTCCATGCATATTTCAAGGACTTGTTCATTTCCTCTGAACATTACCCCATCAAACAACATATCGATGCGCTCAATGATGATTCCTCGCGGAGGGTCTAACTTAATCACAAGGTCGATTTTTCTATGTTTACTGCGAATTGTTATATTCGGGCCTTCACATTCAACATCCCAATTATCTGATTTAACCAACCATTCATTCTCATTGATTATCAATGAGTCACTACCGTCTGGACCACAAAATATGCCAGAAAGAAGCACTGGAGAAAGTTCATCTTTCGGAGGTGAAACCGAAAGAATCGGTTTATCGTTAACAACAATTAAGTGGTTGCAATCATAGAATGAAACACCTGCAAATTTTATTTCAATGGGTTCACTATGAAAGTCAAACATTTCGTTTGCGTAACCCTCCCTAAGACACTTAGGGTTTTTATTCGCTTTGGCCACTGTATCCCTTGATAATCGCCCTCTCCCTCTACTTTGATTACATTGAGAGCACAAGAGGGTCATTCCCTCAGGGTTATGCTCGGTAGCATCAGCAAAATCAGGATCAAAGTGCTCATAATCATAAAACCCAAGACCACAAATCACACACCCAAACCCGCAGCGCTGCCTTATTATTCGCTTCACAGGCCCTGGTATTGTTCTGGACAGCCCGTGTTTGTTTTTTTCTGTCATGTTCATTCAACCCTAAGTGAAACAACATAATCACTATAATCCTTGTATGTTAAAACGAATACAACGGTGTTCCTAAATGATGGAACTTGTCTTTTTGATTTATCTGGACTTACAATTTTTCAGTCTCCATACGGCCTGACCAATTCGGCTCTCGTTGGGGCATTTTGATACCAGCCCATCTTTCGCCAGTTCGATGAGCTCTTTGCGCAGGTCTGAGCTTCTCCATTCCACTCCGGGGAATTTACGCTCCATTGCGCAGCGGATATTCCACGTAGCGAGTCGGAACGGGTATCCACTCCCCAGCGTCGCATCCTGCTGCGCTGCTCCCTCGATCAACACCTGCATGATTTTGCTTTTGACGTCACTCACCTTTCACCTCCTGCGCCGTTCTGCGCTTAGCTCTTGCCAGCAAACGTATCAGCACGAAAGCGCGGTGCTGTCGCATTCCCTCTGTCATGATTTTGGCTCCTGCGGGGCGGCTGCGAGCATGGCGACATAACGCTCGCGCAAAGACTTGCGTCCGTAGTCGCTATCGTTAAATGCAGCGCACATGGCTTGCGTTGGCTCCTTCGGCACCATCACGTAACCATCCGGAATTACCGGAGAGTTGCCAGGATGCACCGGACAAGGCCAGCGCAGCGAACCATCGCCGCTGGGGCATGTGCAAACAGGAAAAGCCTGGAGCATGGTGGCGCGGCAGGCGTTCCAGGAATCAGCGGCCGCATTTCGTTGGTCTTCACCCCACTGGAATACAGCGTGGTCACGACGCCTGGCGCTGGCAAGAATCTCGATACTGTCCGAAGTGGCTTCCTCCGGCACTACCGGCTGCTGCGCGTGGCGATAGAGCTGGGTGCCAACAGGAAGCGCCCTGTCAATTGTCGACGTGTCATTGCCTGGGCGGTTAGATAAAACTTCGGCCACCGGCTCGCTGTCCATTGCGGCCAGCGCCATGCGGGCCAGCTCTTCCGCTTCTTCAGCTGGCAGCATTACGTTACTTCCGGCGCCGTAGGTTTCACGCCATGATTGAATTTTTGCCAGGCGTTCTCTGGTTATGGTTGATTTGGTCATTGGTTGGCTCCTTCGATAACAGGCATAAACGAGAGGTCAGCGAAGAACTCACCAAACCCAAAGCAGACGGAATAGGCCAGGCGACCGTGAGGCTTGTAGCCAGGGTTAGTGATATCGGTAGTCGCATATGTCGCGGTGATTTCTGCCACGACTTCTTCAGGTTTTGATGGAGTCTCGACCCACGGAATACAAATAAGGTCAAAGTCACGCGCCATCGTTCCGTGAATAGCCATTGCGTAACCGTGCTTGCGGGCTATCTCCGCCAGTGCCGGATAAAGTGCGCAGTACACAGGGGCAAAATTTGCAGGTTTCATCTACTCAGCCTCCACCTTGATGCCAGCTGACATTTTGAAGGGCAGCCGCTTAGATAACGGAGACTTCTTCAAGCGAGAATTCTGAGGCTCATGCGCGCATTTATCGCAAAGGTGAATATTTCTACTGCCAGTGCCGACACTGAATATCGCGCCGTTTTCACAACCCTCTATCTCACATTCTTCGAATTGCCATCCATCCGGCAGCTTCACGGTGCGGGACTCCAGCTCGACGATGCGAGACATCACGCGCCGTGATTTCTCCCTCTCCCGCTCAAGCTCTGCATCCAGTACGGCAATGTGCTGCTGCGCCTTCTCCAGCGCCTCTAGCAGCGCGAGAACGTTGGCTGGGTTAGCCAGGGCGATGAACTCTCCATTCCTGTCTGTCTGAGCTTGGGTGAAATCACCACTATCGACATAGAGGATTGAGCCCTGAGATTCATCACTGCCTACGTCATACTCAATGCTGGTATTTTTCGGAAAATAAACCCACTCACCCGGAGTCGCTTTCTCTGCTGCCGCTTTCAGGCTCTGCGCCAGTTCGGTGATATCAGTCATGCTGCAAGCTCCTTAATCGGGATCCGATTCATGTGCATGGTGTAGCCAGTACGGGCCTCCAGTGCCGCATACTGCTCCAGCAGGTCAGGGTGATGCGTTGCGCCGTTCTTCAGATCGTTGCGGCTTGCCATGATGCAGAACACGCAGCTCAGGCGCTCGTTACCCAGTGCGTAGGCGTAGTGTGGCTCTTGTCCTGCCCCGCTGATGATTGCGAAAACCGCGTCGGCCTGCAGATCGTGAACCGGTAGCCACTCGTACCAGGTCAGAACGGAATTGGAGTCTGTCTCGTTCTTCCGGAACGCCTGCCGCTTTGCGCGACCTGGCGACTCCTGAGCCCGCAGGCCCAAGCAGTTAACGATGACCTTGAACCCGTTGGCCTTCGCATAGGCTCTAACCTCGCGCTGGATAGGTCCGCGCTTCAGGTCACTGGTGCACTGCCGGGTACTTGCAGAAGGCCAACTCGGAACCTCCGGGCGGTTCAGGAATCGACGCTCTACCATCTCCAGCAGGGTCTTGTGTGCACGGGCGACGATGAACGGTATGCCTGCTGCCTCTGCCTGTTTCTGAGCCAGCTCCAGCGCTCCGGGCCATTCCATCGCGCCAAGGGACGCATGCACGACAACGAGCTGCTTCGGCGGGATGACCTCAAGCAGATTGATGAGCATCGCCTGGCTGTCTTTGCCGCCAGAATGATTGGAGACAAACAGCGCGCCAGCAGTGATTAATGAAGTAATGTCGGGGATCATTTGGCCCCCTCGCGCACCTGGTTTGCAAAATCGACCATCGCATCATGAAACTCGATTGCCCCTGAGGTTCGCGTCTCGGCTTCTTCGTAGCTGATATCAAGCCTGTCCATAACACAGTCAGTTTCAAGGTAGTCAGAGCAGGCATCCAAAGAAGCGGTAATCGCATCAGCCTTAATCCCGGCTACGATGCGATCGGTGGCGGGGGTTTCGATTTCAGGCTTGGCGTAAACAGGCCACGAATCACTGCCGTCATCGTTTTTCTCCCCCGGCTGCTCATGCACTGCAAGATACTCACCACCGCGATCTGGCTCTTGATATGTCGGCGGAATCGAATGGAAGGACAACCATGCATCTGGTTTGTTGAATGCTTCCTTCAGCGCCACATTCTCCGCAGCCAGCTGCTTAAACGCTTTCGCCAGCTTCAGGAACTTCTGCTCTCTGATCGACAGCTCGCCTGCGCTCTCCAGGGAGGCGATGAGCTCGTTTACTGTTTCGATGTTCATTTTCTTACTCCCGCCAGGCACTGGTTAAAAAGGGTGGTCATTGGGTTTACGCCGCCAGGACGCTGGCGATACTGAACAGACGGATCGCTTTCGGTTACGGCTGTCGTGTCGATCAGGGTGTAGCGGTAGCTCCTGCACTCACCCGCACGCTGTACCTGGCCGTCACGGTGCATCTGCCACAGGGAGGAATTGACCACTGAAGAGTCAAGGCCGGTACCGCGGCGGATATCCTGAAAGCTGCAGCCAGGATGCTGGCCGATGAAGTTAATAACGGCTTGTTTGCCAGAGTTCTTTTTCATGACCGCCCTCTCCCCAGTCCAAATTTCGCCCGAATTTCTGCGATTTTGTTTAACCCCTGCTCCTGACTTAATGGCCGACCACCAAGTTTTGGAATCTGCTTAACCGGCTCTGGAATCGCTTCTCCTGCGTTTAAACGACGCACCATACGCATCAGCTCATCCTGAGCCTTGCGGCGCAGCTCAGCGTCGCTGAGGCCGTTTGCGCGCATGTCTGCGTACAGTCCAGTAACCATCCAGTAGCAGGCCTTGTGCTTCAGCGTTACCGGCGTGACGTTGTGCTCTGGCCACGGATAGGACTCAGCATCCGGGTAT
The DNA here is from genome assembly GCF_002837615.1 of Klebsiella sp. X1-16S-Nf21. NCBI lineage: Bacteria > Pseudomonadati > Pseudomonadota > Gammaproteobacteria > Enterobacterales > Enterobacteriaceae > Klebsiella > Klebsiella sp. X1-16S-Nf21. Next base: position 6,187 of record NZ_PJDK01000040.1, on the reverse strand, counting down.
TGCCCGCGGGTCCGGCAGTACTGGTAAACCATATCGACCAGCTCCACTGCATCCGGCAGTCCGGCGGATACGGCTGATTCCGATTTGCACCAGGCGACAAACTGACCCGGCGATGGCATGAATGGACGATCCTGTTTGCGGGCAACGCGCATGCCAGCGTTGATTTGCTCCATGGAGACAATCCCGTTTTCCTTGAACGCCAGAAGCCACTGCCGGCGCATCTCGTTCATCTCCTCGGGTGTTTTGCTGGCCAGCGCCGGGAACACAGCGAGCAACTGGCGGAACAGTTCGTTGAAGATCTCCGCAGTCTTGGCCGCCAGGCGCTTTACTGCCTGCTCGTCCTGCATTTCAGGAAGCCCGGCAGCCACGCGCTGGAAATTTTCCCGATCGAAGTTGTGCATGCTTTCAGCGATTGATTTCATTCGAGCACCCCGTAAATCCAGTCAGTGTTGTTCAGGTCGACTTTTGGCTTCCCGGCAACCTGAATCCCTGGCGCGCTGCGCTGCATGGTCAGCTTGTCCCACTGCTTGCGCAGCGCATCAGGGCTCAGGATGTTGCGATGCCAGAACGAGTCTTTGCTGGCCCAGTCGTACATGGCGCAGATATCCTGGTGGCTGCGGTTGTCGATCTGACGCATCAGTCGAACCGTGTTTGACCAGGCGGTCATGTCAGGAGCTTTGCAGGTTGGGTTGATCATCCTGACCCTGGAGAAAATCCACTCGGCAACGCGAACGTCTTCTGCGGTTCCCCACTTGCTGCCGCTGGGTGTGTAAACCGCGGCATCAGGATGAGCAGACAAAAATTTCTTCAGGCGGACGTCAGAGGATTCGCCAGAATTCTCGGACGAAGATCTTTTAATGTTTTTATTCTTGTTATTACCTTCTTGTTCATGTTGTGCGGTTGTTTGTGCGGCTTCATGTGCGCCATTATGTGCGGGTACCACCTTCAAACCCGCGCCATTGCTGGGTTCGTCATGTGCGCAAGTATGCGCGGCTTCATGCGCGGCTTCATGTGCGGCTTCATGTGCGGGTAAATTGTCTGTTTTTTGAGCATATTCTGCAAAATTTGTGATAGTGATCACTCTCCCTTTTTGCTTCTCACCTTCGATAGAAATCATCCCTTCGCGTACAAAAACAGCCAGCATTCTCTCCACTGAATCGCGACTAGTAGGATTCCCTTTCCGGTCGCAAAGCTGCAGCCCTAAATCGGCCGCTGTGACCACCAGTTGACCGGGCAGCAGTGACCACTCATGACCTTTGAAAGTCGCTCTGAATGGCTGACGAGCAGCATTAAGCAGCAGGTTTTCCCACAGGGTTCTGAGGTAAACATCTTTTGCCCAGGACTGCTTGAGAACGCTCCGGTACAACGGGATGTAGCCAGATTTCTGGTTTTCCATCCGGTTGCTCCTGAATTGCCCCGGCGCGGCGCCGGGAAACTTGAGTATTTCTGCGGTGTTCATGCTTCACTCTCCCAGCCGGCCTCTTTCAGGAATTCGCGATAGTTGTCCAGGATGGCGCGCGCATCAGCTGGCAGTTCAATGTCAGCCTGATCAGCGACTATCTGGAGAAACTGGCGCGCCTTTGCTGCGCTAAACTGCGGCAGCGCCGCGCTGCGGGTTAATTTCGATTTACCCGATGCTCTGGCCTTATCCATCTGGCGAACAGCTACAGAGGCCGCCTGGGGGCCGTGCTCGCGGGATAGTGCAACCGCGGTTGTCGGGGATACTTCGCCGGCACGAACCATGCTGATCAGCTCTTCTCCGCAGGTCAGCAAATGCAGGTGATAGTCGACGTCGGATAGAGAACGCTTAACCTTCTTCGCGATCTCGTCCGGTTCCCACCCCTGATTTCTCAAACGCTGATATGCAGCTGCGCGTTCCAGAGCTGTGAGAGGCTTGCCCTGGTTCCGGGTAACCATGAAGGCGATCCGGTCAGCTTCGTTCCCGACGAAGTCTTTACACTCAAGGCGGATGATGTCAGCGCCTGCTTTCGTCGCTTCAATGGCGCCGTAATAGCGGTGGTGACCGTCGATTACCTTGACGCCCTTCTCGGTAACCTGGACGTCCAGCGGCGGCACCGACTCGCCGGCGATAAACGCATCGCGGAATTCAGCGACGTGATCTTGGTCGATTTCGCGGATATTCAGGCCGGGCTCGACGTACAGCTCTTTGAGGGGAACGATAAACGTCCGGTTCACCTTAATGCCGGTTCCGTTTTTATCTTTTTGGTTGTAATGCTGGTAAAGTGAACTCATAATTACTCCTGTGAATTGATCCAGTTAATTCGCATCAGGCCTCAAAGTGTTGCGAGCACTTTGGGGCCATCTCTTTTCTAAGCAGGCTTGCTACTTCTTTCGCCAGTCGAGACATGTCGTCATCGACCACTCCCCACTCCAAGACCGCCAGTAACATTGCTATTTTCGGAATCCAGGTTTCCTTCCATTTACTGATGCTCGACTTTGTAAGACCCATGGCATTTGCCACATTGGTCGTCCCCTTCATTGCGATTTGGTTATGCAGCCATGACTCAATATTCCTGGCCTGGTGTTTGTTTCGTGCTGTTGAATTCTCCATCTGCAATACTTCCTCTGGTGTTATCTATGTGAAATTGAATTAAGGATTTCAGAGGCGCTCACCTGACCATCAGTGGCAATGACAATGGACTTGATAAACCGGGAGCCGATCTCAGCGCCGTTAAGCCATTTACTGACAGTGGATTGGTTAACCCCTGTCTTTCTTGCCAGCTCAGTTTGAGAACCAGCTATGCAGATGGCGCGCTTGATTGCCTCGTTGACTGTGTCGCTCATGAAAATTCCCCTTTGCATAATTTTAAGGTGATTATGCGTTAGGGAATTTAAATGATCAAGTCATTTGAGACTTTGACATAAAATTCGTTAGGGAATATTTTTCGTGCTATGAAAACGTTAAAAGAAAGACTGGCTTATGCCATGAGGTCTACGGGTAAAACCAACCAGACCGAGCTGGGGAAACAGGCTGGAGTGCCGCAATCCTCTATCTCAAAAATCCTGCGCGGAGATAGCGAGACTTCGCGCCACGCGGGTAAGATAGCGGCAGCTCTTGGCGTGAGCGCCGACTGGCTCATTAATGGCACTGGATCAATATACGGAGATTCTAACCAACCTCTGCAGGCTATCGACGTCTCTAAAAACGTTAAGGTTTATGATTTTGATGGCTTTACTGGCGATTATGTATCCTGGTTTAGCGAACTTCCTGAACATTTCCGCGCTTACATAATCAAGGGCCGGACTGGCATCGCTCAAGCTCCCGCCGGCGCCATTGTAATTGTCGATCCAGAGGCTATTGCAACCTCTGATGACCTGGTTCTCGTCAGACTCAAAGAGACATTGTCTGTTTTCAAATATCATATCGGTGGCGATGGTAATGGGTATCTTTCAGTGGATGACGTGAGGGTCCCTTTAGCGCCAGTATCTGATCTCTCTTCTGTCGTTGGACCTATCGTCCAAGTCTTCATACCGGAATTAAATAAGTAAACAATCTCTCTATCTGCTGCCTGGGTACTGACATAACTCCCAGGCCCCATCCTCACGTACAGCACACCCATAAAGCCACCTCCTGACATTCGATTCTCACCGCCAGTAACTGTATATTTATCCAGTATACATCCTGTGGTCTCCTATTCCAGCAAAAAAAATTCCTTTAAGAATCCGCTCGAGAAGGCGCAAAGGAATTATTTAACCAATTCTCTATTGACTTGTATTATTCTCTATCGCATAGTTAAGCCATCCAAACAACAACGTTGGCGCCGGTAATAGGTAACAACGCTCCGTTAGCCGCGATAAGGCAAAGGTGAAGAGATGATCCGCGAACATGAGGTTCCTGCGTGGAACAGATTCAAGGTGAAGGTGGCACTGTTGTTAGCTTTGGTCGCATTCGTAAGCGTTCAGTGCTGGGGTGCGGTATGAGCAAACAAGGCATTCGTTCACTGATTTACTGCCTGCTGATCTGCGGCGTTATCTGGTCGGCTGTGACTATCAAAATTCTGCACGCTGCGGGGGTGTTCAATGGCTAACTCAATTCCTAACAGCGGGCGCGCCGTGATGATGCGTAACGCTAAAACTGGCGCCACCTGGAAGGTTTCACGTGACTACCTGAAAGAAACCTTCTGGTTCGAGCCGCAGGGCAACCTGCGTCACATTCGCAAAGCATTTGAGGCACGCGACTTGCTGCCGAACTTGGTACCAGCCGGGACGCATTAACCGCGCATATCAGCGCACGAATTTAACTGAGCTATCAGGCAGCCATTACGGTGCCGGGATTCTTACAACCAAATTTCAGGGGAAGCCATGAGCGAAATAATGGATTTAGTCGTCATCGAGAAAAAGAACGCGATGGCGGTTTTCACCAATAACGACCAGCTCGACCCGCTTATTGAAGCGATCGAAAAAGAGGCTCGCAGCCTGGTGCCGGACGTTACCACCAAAAAAGGCCGCGACGCTATCGCATCCATGGCTCACAAGGTCGCGCGCTCTAAAACTTACATCGACAACGCAGGTAAAGACCTGGTCGCTGAGCTGAAGGCTCTGCCAAAGCAGATTGACGAAAGCCGCCGCGTTGTCCGTGAGCGCCTCGATGCGCTGAAAGATGAAGTGCGTCGCCCGCTGACTGAATGGGAAGCCGAGCAGGAACGCATTAAGGCCGAAGAAGCCATGAACGCACTGCATGCCGAAGCACTGGCGATGAATGAAGAGTTCGATCGGCTGCTGGCAGCTCGGATTGAATCTGACCACGAAATGGCTCTGCTGATGAATGACGCTTTTGACCGAGAGCAGGCAGATAAAGCAGCTGAGGCTGAGCGCCAGCGCATTGCCCATGAAGAAGAAATTAAGCGAATGGCAGCCGCCGCAGCAGCCCGAGAAGTTGAGCAGCGCGCACAGCGTGAACGTGAAGAAGCGGCGCTCCGGGAAGCTGCGTTGAAAGCACAAGCCGAGCAGGCAGAGCGAGATCGAATTGCAGCCGAGCAGAAAGCTGAGGCTGACAAGCAGGCCGCTATCGAAGCGGAACGCCGCAAAGCACAGGAAGAAGCCGATCGCATCCGCCGCGAGGCAGAGCAACGCGAACAAGCCCGTCTGGCTGAGGAGAAGCGCAAAGCAGATGAGCAGGCGCGCCGCGAAGCCGACGTTAAGCACCGTAAGGCCGTAGGCGCAGAGGTTGTTAAGGCCTTGGTGGCCAATACCAGCCTTACCCGGGATCAGGCTATCGAGGTGCTCACCGCGGTTAAAGACGGCCGCATTCCTCATACCGGTATCAGTTACTGAGGTGCTTATGAACGCATACCGCGCATATGACGTAATCGAAGAGCGCAAGTGGGCTGAACAGTCGCTCACCGAAGAGAAGCAAAAGTGGATTGATGGTCGGGCGCAGGAAATTATCGACGCCCTGCCGAAAGAGCCGTCAGGCCTGTTCCGCTTATCTGTACCGATGGACAAAAGCCCATACGAAGGCCTCCGCAGCGATGCAGCTGGCGAGGCATATAACAATCTCATTTCGGCAGTAGCTTACGCCCAGGCGGAATACGACTGGGATCACCGCACCGGCTGCCCGTTTTAACTTTGAGGGGAATAGCAATGGCTAACGAACTTGTGATTACAGCCAGCTCTCTTGCTGAGCGAGGCATTGACGGCGCTACCTGGAGCGCCCTCAAAAACAGTATTTACCCTGGCGCCAAGGATGAGTCGGTGATGATGGCGCTGGATTACTGCCGGGCCAGAAACCTCGATCCGCTTCTGAAGCCCGTTCATCTGGTGCCAATGAGCGTTAAGGACTCGAAGTCGGGTAAAAGCGAGTGGCGCGATGTTGTTATGCCTGGCATCGGGCTTTATCGGATTCAGGCCGATCGCTCCGGTTCTTACGCTGGCGCAAAAGAACCAGAGTTCGGCCCGGACGTCACTCTGACGCTTACCGGTATTGAGGTGACCGTACCTCAATGGTGCAAGTACACGGTGAGCAAGCGCATGCCGAGCGGGGAAATCGTCGAATTCAGTGCGAAAGAATACTGGGTTGAGAACTACGCCACCGCCGGCCGCGACACTACCGCGCCAAATGCTATGTGGAAAAAGCGACCTTATGGCCAGCTGGCGAAGTGTGCTGAGGCTCAGGCTCTGCGTAAGGCATGGCCTGAAATTGGCCAGCAGCCCACTGCCGAAGAGA